>CAJWGC010000103.1 GCA_913031525.1 uncultured Acidimicrobiia bacterium
CCCTAGGAGCATCGCTACAACCGGTATGCCATAAGCAGTTATGGAGGCACGGGTACCGCCCAATCGGCCGACCAGTAACGCCATGCAGGCAAAGGCAAAAGCAGTGCCAACTATTCCAGCAATTGCGATAGCTATGAAAGACGACCATCCAAAGGAACTACCAACAAGACCAACGACCCCAAATGGGGCTGTCCAAATGCACGACCAGGCCAGCATTCGTGCCATGACCGGTAGTGAACCATAACGATGCTGGAGTGGCGCCGAGATATTGACGGCCATCCCGTAGCAAACTGTTGCAACTAGCACGAGGCTAACTCCGAGAATACGAGAACTTTCTCCTCTTATCGAGGGAAACCCAATGCAAACGACACCAATGATGCCAACAGCCAAGCCGATCAATATGATTCGCCGTGGCCATCGTCCTATCAGCATGATGGAAATCGCCGCAGCGAATATCGGCATTGCACCGTTCAGCATCCCGGTCACTGCAGAGTTCACGTGTTGTTGTGCAATAGGGAAAAGCGAAAAGGGAACACCGACCCATACAACCGACAAAACAACGATTCGTAAACGGTCGATTGGGCGGATGCGAGAACGAGAGGAAGGGAAAGCGCAAAATGCCGCAGCTCCTAAGCAAACCCGCATCCATGTGATAAATCCTGGCTCGAACTTCTCGAGCCCAATGTCTACTAGCAGAAACGAAGATCCCCAGATGGCAGAGATCCCAAAGATCAATGCCCAATCGAAGATGGAAAAGGATCCGCGATTGGTACCTTCCGCAGTAACCAAAATACGCGTTCTCTCTGATCTGCCCGTCATCGTATTTGATTCTCTCATGTTTCGAGAAGAACAAAATACGCAAGGAAAACTCGGTACCTCGTGTTGCAAACGCGAGAAAAGGCGTTATGGAAAAACTGCATCGATCGCGAATTCGAAGCCGCGCATTGTTAGCGTGGAGCATTCATGCTTGCTGAGCCGACCAGAATTCTCGATGCCGACGGATCACCTGTCAGTGAGGTCGAGCATGAACTCGATACAGTCCGGTACCTATACCGATCGATGGTCACTGCCCGCATCTTCGACCGCAAAGCCTCAGCGCTCCAGCGTCAAGGCAGACTAGCCACCTACGCACCCTTCGAAGGTCAAGAGGCAAGCCAGATCGGGACAGCCGCATCACTCA
This sequence comes from uncultured Acidimicrobiia bacterium, assembly GCA_913031525.1. Taxonomy (GTDB): domain Bacteria; phylum Actinomycetota; class Acidimicrobiia; order Spongiisociales; family UBA5794; genus CAJWGC01. The sequence continues at coordinate 1,181 of CAJWGC010000103.1, forward strand.
AAGAAGAGGATTGGTTAGTCGCTAGCTACCGAGATGCGGCGGCCATGAACTTGCACGGATATCCGTGGGAACTCCTACTTGCCGGACGTATGGGTGATGAACGAGGCGGACACACTCCCGAGGGAATTAACGTGCTTCCGCCTTCCATAACGGTCGGCGGTCACATGATCCATGCTGCTGGAATCGCTTGGGCGCAAAAAATAAAGAAAAACAACGCGATTGCCGTAACGATATTCGGAGATGGAGCGACTTCCGAAGGAGACTTCCACGAAGCGATGAACTTCGCGGGTGTATTCGAACTTCCGATGATCTTCGTATGTCAGAACAACGGCTGGGCAATATCAACGCCGCGAGAACGTCAAACCGCTTCTGAGACAATTGCCCAAAAAGCTCACGCCTACGGCTTCACCGGAGTCCTGGTAGACGGCAACGACGTTCTCGCTGTTGACCAAGTTATTCGCCACTCTATAGATCGAGCCCGACAAGGAAAAGGCCCCACTCTCGTAGAAGCCCTCACCTATAGAATCAGAGGCCACACTACCGCCGACGATCACAGCCGGTACCGTGAAAAAACACACATCGAGTCCTGGCGTAGAAACGATCCACTGAACCGAGTCCAAAAGTTTCTAAAAGCCCATGATGCCTGGAGTGCACAATGGCAGTCAGAAATCGAACAATCAGCGTCTAGCCAGATCGAACATGCAGTGACACGGGCAGAAAATCTCGCACCGTTTGATGTGGGAGAAATCTTCAGTGGATCATTTGCGGAGCTCACTCCCACTCTCCTTGAGCAGCGCCAAGAAGCAGAAGGGTACGATTCGTGAGAACGCTCAATATGGCTCAAGCCCTTAGAGATGCACACGATGTAGCCCTCGAAGATCCTCGCGTGGTCATACTTGGTGAGGATATCGGCAGAGCCGGAGGAGTATTTCGCGTGACCGATGGACTCCAGCAGAGGCACGGATCCGACCGTGTCATCGATACTCCTGTTTCGGAATCCGGTATCGTCGGGACGGCTTACGGTATGGCGATAGCAGGCCTGCGACCGATCGTCGAAATCCAATTTCTCGGATTTGTGTATCCGGCTTACGACCAAATCGTCAGTCATGTAGCGCGCATTCGCAACCGATCCCAGCACCGATTCACTGCCCCAATGGTGATCCGACTGCCGTACGGTGCTGGTATCGGAGCTGCCGAACATCACAGCGAATCTACCGAGGCTATCTTCACCCACATTGCGGGCTTAAAAGTTGTCGTTGCCTCCACTCCGGAGAACGCTAAAGGCCTCTTGCTAGCGGCACTAGAGGACCCTGACCCTGTCATCTTCCTCGAGCCGATCCGCCTCTACCGTTCCACAACAGGAGACGTCGCTGAAGGACACTACATCACACCGATAGGGGAATCTGTGACTATTCAACGGGGCGACGACGTTACCTTGATCGCTTACGGAGCGATGATTCGAGAGACTCTTCAAGCAGCGAACCTCCTCGAATCAGTCGGTGTCTCGGCTGAAGTCATCGATCTACAGACGCTTGTTCCTCTCGATTCGGAGTTGATATTGAAATCAGTGAAACGGACAGGTCGAGCTGTCCTAGTACACGAAGCGCCTCGCACAGGGGGTGTCGGCGCCGAAATAGCCGCGCAGATTCAAGCTCAAGCGCTCTATTCCCTTCTGGCGCCAATCGAAAGAGTTACGGGATGGGACCTAGTCGTTCCTCTACGAAAAGCAGAGCATCATTACATTCCGTCTGTTGAACGTATCACAGCAGCCGCTAGACGGACACTTGAATCCTGACATGGCTTACACGTTCTACCTACCAGATATTGGGGAAGGCTTAACAGAAGCAGTCATCGTTACCTGGCACACCGAACTCGGTAATACCGTTGGCCTCGACCATCCCCTCGTCGAAATAGAGACCGACAAAGCGGTGGTAGAAATTCCATCGCCGCGCGAAGGCTATCTGCTTTATCGAGGCGCTCAAGAAAACGATACGATCCAGGTTGGTGCACTATTGGCCGTTATCGGAGAGAAAGACGAAGCTTGGCCGCAAAATACCGATGCCCCCGCGTCTGAACGTGCTCAGCGTCTCGCTAACGAACCAATCGTTGGCTCTTTGGAAGAAACATCGTCTCCAGCTGGCAACCAGGTCCAAGCCATTCCGATGGTACGCAAGCTCGCTGCAGAATTGAGCGTAGATCTGGACTCCGTGTCCGGGACTGGCACTCGAGGCAAAGTTACTGAAGACGATGTCCGGTCAGCAGCACACGGCCGACCTATGACTCGCCGGCCCATGTCCACAATTCGTCGAGCCATTGCGCATAACCTATCTCGCTCCTGGCGAGAGATACCACACGTCACGACCTTTGGAGAGGCGGCTGCCGAGCCACTATTTGATCTTCGGTCCAAAATAGGAGAACCTCCACTCGAAGCATTAATGACCGCGCTCGTCTGTCCGCTTATGCACGACTTTCCAGCCTTCAACTCAAAAATCGATAACGACACCATCGTCGAGCGTGAGTATTACGACATCGGCTTTGCAGTAGATACTCCTGGGGGTCTTACGGTTGCAGTTATAAGAGACGCTGACTCACTATCAATTGATTCCCTAGTAGCAGAAGTCGCCCGACTCACCACAGCAGCGCGGAATAAAACATTGCAGCCCGAAGAGCTACGCGGACAGGGATTCACAATCTCAAACATCGGTGCTGTCGGAGGCGGATACGGTACACCGATCATCCCTCAAGGAACTGCTGCGATCCTTTCAATAGGGAGAGCCGTAATACGTCCTGTTATCCGGGACAACCAGATAGTCGCGGGACGCGAATTTCCTCTCAGCCTTTCATACGATCACCGCCTCATAGACGGAGCCGAGGGCCGTCGATTTATGGCAGCCATCATTGCTTCTATGGAGAACCCATCATTGAAATGACAAGGCTCCGAAACGACGGAATACGCCCTTCGTGCAAAATAAAAATCACAAGACTTTGTTTCTTCGCTAGATTCTCCAATACTGACTGAGGTTTTATTTCAAAAGCGGAGGATCACATGCGAAGACTATGGCTTCTGGGGCTTGTGGCGATGTTGTTAACCACAGCTTGTCGTCTAGAGATGAACCTCTTAATAGATCTCGCAGAAGACGGATCCGGAAGTTTCGGGATCGAAATAGGAACTGATCAGGAATTCCGCGATCTCATGGATGCTGAGGGTGAAGACAGCTTGGGATTCGACGACCTCACCGAGGCCTTCGGTATAGATACCCCTG
>CAJWGC010000104.1 GCA_913031525.1 uncultured Acidimicrobiia bacterium
TTAACGTGGCGTCACTCTCATTAGAATTGCATTTAACTACCATTCATCAATCGGCTGACATTTCGTATACGCTTGCCTATTGCGAACCAACGCAATACCGAGTGAATTCTTAGATTGATCCTCTGATGGCAGCATCACCTGGAGCGGCAGTCCCTACGAAAACCGAACCTCGATGGGGAGCCTTCAGTTACCCCAATTTCAGGCGATTTTGGTTCGCATCTCTTGCTCGGGTTTTTGCTCTGCAATTCAGAATCATTGGTATTCCCTGGCTTGTCGGCGTTGAGCTTAATCTCGGCCCAGGATGGGTAGGCATTGTCGCCTTAAGCGCTGCCCTACCGACCATCGCACTCAGTGTCCCAGCCGGGCAGTTAGCCGACCGTCTCGATAATCGTCGAATGATCATCTGGAGCAACAGCGTCAGTGGCATCTTCTATTTATTACTCGCGGTGTTAATTGTCTTTGAGATCATTGACCTTTGGATGGTTATTGCCTGGTCGCTGATTACGGGAGCATTGACAGCGCTCAGCATGCCAGCACAGCAAGCAATCCTTCCTCAACTCATAGATATGCGGTCGATCGCTAGTGCTGTCGCACTCAACGGCTTGATCTGGAACAGCATGAGAGTGATAGGCCCTGCAATCGCGGGAGTTGTCATCGCCATCGTGGGAATCGGGCAAGCATTTTTCGTTACCACAGTCGGTTATGCACTAGCGTCGGTCCTGCTTATCTCGCTGAAACTCGCTCGACCAATCCCGAAAGCTGACGGGGACAGTGGCAAGATGCTGGACGGTGCTCGATACATCTTCCGTAATCGACTCTTCTTAGCGGTCATCGGACTATCGTTCTTTACATCAGTGTTCGGTGGTTCTTATCAAGTCTTAATGGTGTTTTTCGCGAATGAGATCTTGGGTGTGGGTGAAGTAGGATTTGGACTCCTCGAAGCCGCGGCAGGTGTTGGCGCGATCCTCGGGACATTATCGATCATTAAGTTTGGCGCTGGGAATTATCGCGGATTTGCAATCCTTGGTGGAGCCGCAGCCTTTGGAATCTCCGTGACGGCTTTCGCTGTTAGCACGTTCATGCCTCTCTCCATGATCACTCTATTCTCAGCAGGATTCGCCTCAGGGATCTATCTGAATGTCGGAATGACAGCTCTTCAACTTCAAGTTCCAGACGAACTGCGAGGCCGAGTGATGGGGATCTGGTCGATGACGTGGTTCCTGTCCTCAGTCGGTGGATTCGTCGCCGGTATGATCGCCGAACTGATCGGCATTCAGCTCACCGTTGCTCTAGGTGGTCTTTCAGTTACAGGATTCGCAGTATTGCTGTTCATACTCGCCGCCGAGCTTCGTTCACTACCCACTACCGACCCCATCGCCTCGACTCATTCAGGTGCCGAGTAACGACCAGCAGCAAGCAGGACTCATGCCGCCACATACGCTGACTAATTTTTCTAATAATCAGAAGCGAAAAGGTAGTCCAGACTCATCCTGATAGATACTATGATCGAAGACGATTCGACGGTACGTTGAGCGTAGCTTCAATTCACCGCGATAATCTATACGAGGCTGATAACCCTGACCGATGAATAGGACACCCACTACGTTGAACTTTAGGTGCCAGACTTGCAGATAGAGATGGTCAGCCCTCTGGGATTCCCACTACCAACCCCACCACGGGAAATAGCCACACACTCCATAATTTGCATACTCAAAGGCCGTTCCACATGAGCAAAAATCTTGTTGTGCGGTTTGCGGGTGAAGGTGGCCAGGGTGTCGTCGGTGGATCTGAAATTCTTGCTGCCGCTGCTGCGTCGGTTGGTTACCACGTTCTCACATTCTCCACATTCCCGTCCCAGATCATGGGAGGCCCTGCTTGGGGACAGGCTCGTATATCTACAGAAGACATCTTGTCATCAGGTGATGAACTTGATGTGCTCGTCGCCCTTAACCGGTACGCATACGACCACAACCTCGAAGAACTCAGTGAGCAAGGGGTCGTTGTCTATAACTCAGAAGAATTTGAAGTCGACGAAGGTGGACGCGCTATCGGTCTGCCAGCTGATCAAATGGCGCGCGATTCCGGAAATCCCCGTGCTGCAAACATGGTCGTAATTGGTGCAGTCGCTCAACTAGCTGGGTTTCCATTGGAATACCTTGAAACATTCGTAACCAAGCGCTTCACACGAGGGCGGCCTGGAGACGACAAAATCATCGAAGGCAATATCGCCGCACTTCATATGGGTGCGCAAGAGGCTGCGAAGACAGGACTTTCGCTCGAAACGTTAGAGGATCCAACTCCGTCATCAGAAGAACGGGTATTGATCAAAGGGTTCGAGGCGGCCGGCTTAGGAGCAATAGCGGCGGGCCTTGACTCTTTCATTGGCTATCCAATCTCTCCGGCAACTACGATGCTGAACTACATGGAAGATTTCCTCAAAGGAGACGACAAGTTCGTCGGACAATCGAGCTCCGAGATCGAATCCATCGCGTCACTTGTTGGAGGTGGTTTTTCCGGCAAGAAAATTATGACTTCGACCGCCGGACCTGGCCTGAGCCTGATGGGTGAAGGGTTAGGACTCGCTTGGATGGCGGAGATCCCACTGGTAGTCGTCGACGTTCAGCGTGGCGGCCCCGCCACTGGCTTACCCACCAAGACAGAACAGTCAGACCTACTCATGGCACTGAACCCAGGCCACGGCGACATGAGCGTTCCTGTGATCGCTCCTGGGACGATCGAAGAAGCGTTTTGGGGTGCAATTGAGGCTGTAAATTGGTCCGAGCGGTATCAAGGACCGGTCATCCTCCTTTCCGAAGCATCGATCGCTGAACGACAACAAGACATCGTTAAACCTGACTTGAGTGCCGTGCGCGTTGAAAACCGCATCGTTTCCGATGGCTCAACAGGTAACGAACGCTACGTAGGATCCGGTGTTGCACCGTTCCCAATACCCGGTGGTCCAGGTGCATACGTTGCGAATGCCTCTGAACACGACGAACAAGGCGACACCACGCACCTGCCCGAGGTTCATATCGAACAAACCCATCGACGTTTCGAAAAATTGAAAGTCTTAGATGGTGGCGACTACGAATCAGAACGGACCGACGCGTCAGTGGCGATAATGCCTTGGGGTGGTTCGAAAGGACCCGCAAGAAGTGCTTACCTAGATCTAATCGCCGATGGAGCAGACGTGGCTTGGTATTACACGATGTATCTCAACCCGTTGCCATCATCACTTTTAGAGGAACTTCGCGCTAAAGATCTGGTGATCGTTCCCGAGCTGAATTACCTCGGACAACTATCGCAGATACTTCGTGCGCAAGGAGTAAATGCTCAGTCGATTAGGCAATACACAGGTTTACCCTTTAAAGTTGCCGATCTCAAAGAGCGACTAACTGCTGAAATTGTCACACATTCTGGAAAGCTGGCTACAGCATGAGTAAACGAAATCCAACTTATGATTTCAAATGGTGTCCCGGATGCGGAGACTTCGGAGTCAAACGAGCGATTGAAGGAGCATTAGTCGAGCGATCCGGAACTCTCTCAGAACCGATCGAAAACTCGGTCATTGTTGCTGGTATCGGCTGTTCCGGAAACCTCGTGCATCTACAAGAAGGGCCGCAGCCGTTCGGAATACATGGTATCCATGGCAGGACTCTACCGATTGCCTATGGCCTGAAATCAAGCCGCCCTGATCTTAATGTGCTGATTGTGTCTGGCGACGGCGACTTCCTTAGCATTGGAGCCGAACACATCGGCCCTCAGGCAAAACGCAATCTTGATGTCACCGTAGTAGTCATGGACAACGGTGTATATGGACTTACTAAGGGACAGGCATCTCCGACGACTGAACTGGAAACGGTCACTACAACCACACCTTATGGAAAGCTTGACGACCCGATGTCACCCCTTGAAACATATCTCGCAGCCGGTGTCGGCTGGTTAGCGTCATCAATGTCGACCCAGGTAAAGCCGTTGCAAGCGATGATCCTGGAGGCTATGGCTCATCCAGGTTTCTCAATCGTCCATGTGCAATCACCATGCACGTCTTACAACGACACCTATGCAGCACTCAAAGGCAATGCAAAAGAGGGCATCGAACCGATGGCCTTCCCTGTGCCAGACGACCATGACTCATCTGACCTCGAATCGGCCTATAGACTCGCACGCAACGGTCGAATTCCGATTGGAATGCTTTACCAGAGACCAGATTCAATTCCAGCTCAAGAGCGCTTAAGAACTGCACGTCAAAGTGCTGGGGCGCAACAGAAAACAGTTGACGAACTTCTCTCTGCAATGGTGATCTGACCGACTGAGTATCATTCACTTAACCTAGGGCAAACAAAGTCCCTCTTCGTTATGTTGGCACCGGGGGTGAAACCTCTCGGAGGAACGATG
>CAJWGC010000105.1 GCA_913031525.1 uncultured Acidimicrobiia bacterium
TTTGAGTTGGTTTTCTTGCGGAAAAGCCGAATCTTTTCGACCCAGGTTTGTTGATCAGAAATCTCACTGTGCTGGTTAGAGATCGTTCTCACAGAGTAAACCGATGGTATACCCGGTCGAGAGGAACGCAGAATATTTCCTCCAAGTAAGGAACGCGTCTAGCCAGAGGGGTTCGCAGCGTGCGAGTTATGGTATCGCCCGCTATCGCTTGTAGAGGCCCATCAAGGTTGCCTTGTCGAGTGTGTTGAAGTTGAGCATGAATCCGACAATCGCTGCAGAGGTATCGGCTGCTACGGGAAGTGTCTCCTCGCCTACAGCATGCACAGCGAATAGATACCGGTGCGGATGATCCCCTTCTGGTGGACAGGGACCGCCCCATCCGGGTTTTCCAAAGTCAGTTCGAGTTTCGAGCGCACCTCCTGGGAGGGCTCCTCCGTTACTCGCCCCTAGCACCAGTTCGGTTGTATCAGCGGGGATGTTTACCACCACCCAATGCCAGAATCCGCTACCAGTCGGCGCATCAGGGTCGTAACAGGTCACGGCGAAACTTTTTGTGCCTTCGGGAGCTCCCGACCATGCAAGATGCGGGGATTGGTTCGCTCCGGCACAACCGAATCCATAGTCCTCTGATAGGGCCAGTGACTCATTGAGGTAATCCCCATCCTCAAAACTGTTCGATCGCAGTGAGATGGACACCGCCAGTCCTCCTTGGTGTTATCCGTCCGTTTCCATAAGCCTGCCCACATACTACAGGGCAGTAAAGGAACTACTGGTCCGGTTATAGGTAAGATCGCTGCGATTTTGCGTTACAAGGAGGACAGGATTGACCGTGACTAGTTCCGTATACGACTTCTCTGGTGTAGCACCTGCTGCTCATGGCGAGGAGTCGACGTGGTTTGAGTATTGCCGCGATCATCGCCTGATGATCCAACACTGTGCTAGTTGTGACCAATATCAGTTTCCACCGCGGTCGATTTGCGCTTCGTGCTTGGCAGAAAGTCCGCAATGGGTAGAAGCTGCTGGGACTGGGATCGTGTTCACTTATACCAACCAGTATCGAGAGCCTCCAGGCTTCAAGGGACAAGTTCCTTATACAATCGCGATGATTGAGCTGGAAGAGGGTCCTCGGCTGATGTCGCGCGTCGTTGATGCAAAGCATATAAAAATTGGGATGCCAGTCGAGATTCGGTGGGCGACGATTGCCGAAGGAACCGACGTGCCAGTATTCGTACCGATTGGAACAGATTCTCTATGAGCGGTGAGCCGATCCTCGCGATTGTCGGTGCCGCTGCCCCTGCTTCTCAGGACACCGGTACTTATACGCCAGCCGGTCTCATGGCTGAGGCTTCGGCCGCTGCAATCAAACAGGCGGGGATAGAGAAATCGGATATCGACGGGTTATTTTCCGCCTCTTCGTTTTATTACATGCCCACACTTAACTTGGGTGAGTATCTGGACATCACGCCTCGTTACAGCGATTCGACAACGATCGGCGGATGTTCGTTCGTGGCACACCTTCATCATGCAGCGGCTGCTATCGCGGCAGGTGAGATGACGATCGGGCTGATTGCTTACGGGAGCACTCAGCGTTCGATCGGTAGCCGTTTCGTCAAATCTATGTCTGAACCATTGGCTTATGAGGTGCCGTACGGTCCGATGTGGCCTATCGCTGGATTTGCTCTACAGGCTCAGCGTCATATGCACGAGTTTGGCACGACGTCCGAGCAACTTGCCGAGGTTGCCGTAGCAACTCGAGGCTGGGCAGGGCTCAATCCTGCTGCTGCAATGCGCGACCCCATCACTGTGGAGGACGTGTTGAATTCTCCGATGATTTGCTCGCCTTTGCACCGTCTCGATTGCTGTTTGGTGACTGACGGAGGAGGGGCTCTTATCGTCACTTCACCCGAACGAGCTCGTGATCTCACCGATCAACCGATCTATGTTCTTTCTGGTTCCGAGGCTCATATCGCTCGATACGTCACTGGCCATCCCGACTTTGTCACCTCACCCGGTGCGATCTCTGGTCCTGCAGCTCTCGATAAAGCCGGCGTTTCTTTAGAAGATATTGATCATGTCCAGATCTACGATCCGTTCACAATTGCTGTCATCATCGCCCTTGAGGATCTCGGTTTCTGCGCAAAGGGTGAAGGGGGAGCCTTTGTTGAGGATGGAAAAACTAGACCCGGGGGATCACTGCCGTTGAACACTGACGGGGGGGGGCTTTCGAATCGACACCCTGGCATGCTTGGTATGAACTTGATTCTTGAAGCAGTTGCTCAGCTCAGGGCCGATGCCGGTGATCGGCAGGTAGCTGACGCTAATGTTTCGCTTGTGCACGGACTTGGTGGTGTGTACACCGCCACCGCCACCGCTGTGCTAGCCAACAAATCATTTTTGAAATGACAAGATGCCCCAGAGCGACGTTGAGCGCGGTCCAAGATCACCCACAGGGATTTTCCGAACTGACAGCAACGCATAAGATCCGAAAGTGTCGTGTTGGCGGCTGACAGACCTAACCGCATCGATGGAGAATGGCGCGGTCACCTTTATGGAGCCCATACTGCTCACCACCGGCGCCACGATCCTCCCTTCATCGAACATTTCAAAGCAGCCGATGGCGCGACTGTCCTCGATATCGGTTGCGGTGATGGATCTCTGACCGCGATGCTTGCGGCGGCAATGCCAGCAGTGTCTTTCATCGGTATTGATTCTGCTCCCGACATGATTGCGACAGCATCTCGATGTGCAGCGCCGAATCTTCGCTTTGAGCTTCTTCGAGCGCAGGACCTTGATTCAGAGGAGGTTTTCGATGTGGCCATCTCAATTGCTGCGCTGCATTGGATTCCGGCCCCGGATCATCCACAGTTTTTGAAAAGGATTTATCGATCGTTGAAACCAGGGGGGCAATTTTTAGCGGATTTCGGTGGAGTCGGAAACGTGTCCCGAACTATTGGGATTCTTACTGATCTGGGATGCAAGCCACCGTTCGCTTCCGTTCTTAGCAAGATGGGGAATCCATGGTATTTCCCATCTCCGGAGATATATATGGATCTTCTCCATGGCGCCGGATTTACGAATATATCTGCGGAGCTGGTAGCCCAGTCACGTGCATACACGCGAGAAGAGTTTGAAGGCTGGATAGTGAGTCAGACAGTTTTGCCGTGGACAGCCCGGCTAGACGATGACTCTTGCGAGATGTTCACAACTCAAGCTGTGTTGGATGCATCTGCCGCAGCGTTCGACGGCAAACTCTATTACGAGACTTTCAAGCGGATCCGAATTACGTCTTCTCGGGAATAGAGTTCGGTTTTTCGTCACGTAACTGATGAGTAATTCTCGGTTAGGACCCATTGCTAAGTGTTCGATCGGGTGATTGTCCTGTACGGACAAGACTTCGGGATGGGCTTGTCGAGCCCAAGTTGTTTCAAGTTGATGGGCAAGACCCGTTGATCCTTATCCCAAGTATTGCTCCATCCGATTGATTGCCTCGGATATGGATGTCTCGTCTTTGCAGAACGCAAAGCGAACAAGATTCGCGCCGTCGGAAGAGTCGTGGTAAAAGGACGATGGCGGAATGGCTGCCACCCCGGCTTTTTCAATAAGAGCGCGACAAAACATGCGATCATCTGCGAAACCAACGGCGGTGTGATCGGCTAATACGAAGTATGTACCTTCAGGCACGAAAGGAAGAATCCCGACGCGTTCTAAGCCTGACACGAGCAAATCCCTCTTTGTCTTGTACGAAACACGTAGATCTTCGTAATAGAACGCAGGAGTCTCCATAGCGGCTATTGCGCCATGCTGAACGGGAGTTGGTGTTGTGAACGTAAGAAATTGATGTGCAGCTCGTAGGCCTTGAGAAAGTTCTTCAGAGGCAATACTCCATCCGACCTTCCAGCCAGTAAGAGAAAAAGTCTTTCCTAACGACGACAGTGTGATGGTGCGGTCGGCCATTCCGTCGAAAGCAGCCAGATGTAGATGTTTCTTGTCGTAGGTAATGTCTTCGTACACCTCATCGCAGATTGCAATGGATCCATACTCAAGACAAAGATCGGCGATTGCTTGAAGTTCTTCTTGATCGAAGACCCGTCCCGTTGGATTGTGTGGCGTGTTGATCAAGATCGCTTTTGTCCGTGGATTGAACGCAGCGCGAAGTTCATCCAGATCAAGGCGGAATTCGGGTGGACGTAGTGTTACGTAACGAGGTACAGCATCGACTAGTGAGAGTCCAACTGGGTAGCTGTCGTAGTACGGCTCAATCAATATTATTTCTTCTCCGGCATTGACAAGCCCTTGGAACACTGACGTGAGTGCTTCGGTACAT
>CAJWGC010000106.1 GCA_913031525.1 uncultured Acidimicrobiia bacterium
GCAAGGACGACATGGAATGCTTCGTTCACCGGACGTATTTGTAGAGTCCCCTGCGAGGCTGATCGGTTTTTCCATTCATGAATCTTGACTGTTGTGCCTTCATTCCAGGAGAGCGTTGCAGAACAATCTCCATAGGCGCCGATGGGTTCTGAATTGCGGTTGAATTGGCAGGGGTCGTTCGATCGCACCAGCGTCCATGTCTCGCCAGGTTTCGCTTGGATCTCCCTTGGGCATTCTTCTCCGTCGCCCTCTTGACACAAGTGGACATTTCCATTTGAGGGGGTGAAAGTCACGGTTGTTCGATCTTCTAGCAGGCCGACCCAAAGTGAGTCGTCTTGTAGCAAAAAATGATCTTCTGGGAGCTTGGCTGTGATCAGTTCAACTGACGAGTCTTTGAAGTAGTGAGATGCGATTTCAGCGCCTGTAAGGGTGGGATCTTCTCGTGCTTGGCCGACAGCGCCGTACTGACTCATACCTACACCGTGTCCGAAGCCGCCTCCGATAAAAGTGATCGTAGGAGTAGTTGCTTCAGCGGCTGGGACCGCGGGGATAAACCAACCGACGAGCAGCAACATTGAGAAGAGAACTCTCATAGCGAGCGCCTTTGAAGTTGGGGAAGAGCGCATATTTCCTTTTCTTATCGGCTGTTGTAGTGCCGATACTTACTGTTTCAAGAGTTCTCAAATTTTCTCGTCGACCCTGCGCGACACTTGGCGCTCGACGCGTCCTATCCACCGGGAACGCGCTTCTGGGCCCTAGTCGGCACTACCGAGGATACCGGTGACTGTGACGTGGGCAAGGAATATGCGCTTCTATCATTGAAAAGGAATGAGGTTTTTCGTGAACCTTGATTCCAGAATTGAGGGTTCGGTGCTAGAAAATTTAGAGAGTGGTTACCTCAGAGATCACGATTTTCAGCTAAATCAAAATATGAGTGCTCCGTCTTTGGGGTCGTCAATGCGAACGATTGGGTATGCGCAAAACTCTGCCAGCGTTACTATCCAGAGCCGGCCATTTTGCGAGAAATTATCGAATCAGTCAGCAGTCACAAAATGAGAAATTCGTGACCCGAAGTCCAAATTTCTTCGATACCGAGCCGTGGGTGGGTGGCGTCATCGGGCTCGGCTATGTCGGGATTCCGCTTTTGGTCGAGCTGAACAAGTCTGGTCTCGAGGTTGTCGGCTATGACCTATCCAGAGATCGGATCGAGATTCTTAATTCTGGGTCCTCACCGGTGGAGGATGTCACTGATGATCAGATTAAGGACATGCTGGAGTCAGGAGCTATTTTTACTCAGCGGACAGAGGATCTAAAGAACGTTGATGTGATCTTCATCTGCGTTCCGAGTCCTCTCAGCCGAGATCATGAACCAGATCTTTCTTACATCCGAGATGCTGTCGATACAGTTATCGAGGTGATCCGACCTGGGATGGCCATATCACTTGAATCGACCAGCTATCCCGGGACAACTGAGGAAATCGTGCTTCCAGCACTTGAGTCGTTAGGGCTCGTCCTCGATAGTGACGTATGGGTTGCTTTTTCTCCTGAACGCGTGTCACCGGGCGGATCTTTATCCATGTCCCGAATCCCCAAGATCGTTGGTGGCGTATCTGCTGAATCGACTGAGGTGGTGACAGCCATTTATCGTCGTTTTATTGAAGAAGTACATCCAGTTTCCTCGAGCAGCGTTGCAGAGATGGCGAAACTCCTAGAGAACACTTATCGATCGATCAATATCGGTCTGATGAACGAGATGGCCCAGGTTGCTCATGAGCTAGACATCGATATCTGGGAAGTGATTGATGCTGCTGCAACCAAGCCTTTCGGATTCGAAGTTTTTTATCCAGGACCTGGTGTGGGAGGTCACTGCATTCCGCTCGATCCTCAATTCCTTGCTTGGAGTGCCCGAAAAGCGGATTGCTCTGCTCGTTTTATTGATCTCGCAGATCAGATCAATGCTGAGATGCCCGTCTACGTTGCAGATCGCGTCATCGAAGCGCTGGACTGTAATGGGGGGTCACTTGCCGGCACGAAAATCCTAGGTGTGGGCATCGCTTATAAGCCCAATATTTCCGATTGTCGAGAATCTGCATCGGTTGCAGTGTTGGAGGAGCTTGAGCGGCGTGGAGCTGAAGTTTTCGTCCTCGATCCTGTAGTAGGAAGAGCAAGTATTGAGCGAATTGGTTTCAAGAGCGTCCAGCTCGATGACGATTTTTCGTCGTATTCGATTGCTGTAGTTTTAACCGATCACGACGTCTTCGATTTAGAGCAAATTGCCGCTATTGCCCCCGTGGTCTTCGACACTCGTGGGGCTTACCGTCGTTCCGGGCTTACCTGCAACAACGTCGTAACTCTTTGAGAGACGTTATCGGGAACTTACTAATCCAAGGACCAGGTGCCACTTGAGGTGAGGAGGTTTTCCAAGTCGCCTTCACCATGACGTTCGGTGGCTTGGTCGATCTGATCAGCTACGGCCTCCTCGTATGTGAGCTGGTCGACGTCGCGGAAGACGCCCATGGGGGTAGGTTCTGTGGGCCCTCCGGCAAGCGCACTCAGTGCAAATGCTGCTGATGGATCTGAACGGCCAGGATCGTGAATGTAGAGATTTTCGATCCCTACTGATGCGACTTCGACGATTTTGGCGCCTTCTGTAGTGAGGATCACTCCGTATTCATCTTCCGGGCCGAAAATGATCGGCTTCCCAGGCTCCAGGTTCATTCGGGTGAGGTCTCTTTCGGCTCGTCCTGTTAGAGAGGCGAAAGCCTTGTCGTTGAAGACGTTGCAATTCTGATAAATCTCAACAACCGAGGTTCCTTGGTGCTGATACGCCGCTTCAAGCATTTCTGTCGTATGTTTAATGTCGATATCCACTGTGCGGGCGACGAACGATGCCCCCGCGCCTAGGGCCAGGCTCACTGGGTTGAAAGGTTGATCGATGGAACCGAGCGGACTGGTTTTCGTGCGTTTACCGATCTCGCTGGTTGGTGAGTACTGACCCTTGGTGAGCCCGTAGATCTGGTTGTTAAAGAGCAAGATATTGATGTCAACGTTGCGACGTATTGCGTGGATGAGATGGTTGCCTCCGATAGACAATGCATCGCCATCGCCAGTTACTACCCATACCGTCAAGTCGGGATTGGCAATAGCCACACCCGAAGCGATAGCAGGAGCGCGTCCGTGGATACCGTGGATTCCGTATGTTTCGACGTAGTAAGGGAACCGCGCCGCGCAACCAATTCCGGAGACGAATACGTGATTCTCTCGTTCGATCTTGAGACTGGAGAGGAAAGTTTGGACAGACTTGAGGAGCGTGTAGTCCCCGCATCCTGGGCACCAACGGACCTCTTGGTCAGTTACGAAATCAATTCTCGTGTAGTTCAAATCGGTAGTCATGATTTCAGGGTCACTTCTAGCAGAGTTGCGATCTCGTTTGCGATCTCTTCAGCTTTGAGAGGCAGACCCTGAATCTTGCTCAGGCTTGCGGCGTCGACGAGATATTCGGCCCGGATGATCTTGGAGAGCTGGCCTCTATTCAGTTCCGGGATGAGTAGTTGATCGAAATTAGCGATCACGCTACCGAGATCTGATGGAAGCGGATTGAGATGACGAAGATGCACATGAGATACCTGAATTCCCGCTTCGTTTAATCGAGTCACTCCCGCTCGTATAGAGCCGAAGGTCGATCCCCATCCGAGGACTAAGAGGTTTCCTTGTTCAGGTCCGAAGATCTCGATTGGGGGAATGTCAGCGGTAATCGCAGCGACTTTGGCTTCTCGGCGCAGAGTCATCTCTTCATGATTCTCAGGGTCGTATGAGACGTCTCCGGTGTTATGAGCATGTTCAAGCCCTCCCACTCTGTGTTCCAAGCCAGGAGTTCCTGGGATCGCCCATGGCCGGGCGAATGTCTCTGGATCTCGACTGTACGGAAAGAATTCTTCTCCTTCGGTCTTTAGTGCGAAAGGCACGCTCAGGTCAGGTAGAGCATTCACATCCGGCAACAGCCATGGTTCGGATCCGGTAGCGATATAGCCGTCGCTGAGCAGTAGCACGGGGGTCATGTACTTGATCGCGATTCGGCATGCTTCGATTGTTGTCTCGAAAGCATCCGACGAGGTAGAAATGGCCAAAACCGGCAGTGGCGCTTCGCCGTGACGTCCATACATAGCCATGAGAAGGTCCGACTGCTCGGTCTTGGTCGGCATTCCTGTTGATGGGCCGGCTCGCTGGACATTAACGATCACTAGCGGTAATTCGACCTGGAAAGCGAGCGAGATCG
>CAJWGC010000107.1 GCA_913031525.1 uncultured Acidimicrobiia bacterium
ATTGCAGATGATTGCCCTCTTGCCGGATGACATGCTGCAAAACCCAGCTATGCATCGCGATTCCGGAAGCGACACCGACATTGACGGAGCGGGTAGAGCCAAATTGGCTGATCGAATGGATAGCTTCGCAACTCTGTATTGCCGCTCGCGATAGGCCTGGACCTTCCTGGCCAAACAACAATAAGGACTGTCTCGGGAGATCAGATTGTTCGAGAGGGGTTGCGCCTGGAATGATGTCGATACCGATGATCGGCAGATTCTGATCCGCCGCCCAAGAGGTAAGTTTTGAAATATCCTCATGGTGGCGGACATGCTGATATCGATCGGTGACCATCGCCCCTCTACGGTTCCATCGGCGATTACCGACAATGTGCACTTCAGCTGCCAGGAAAGCGTTGGCATTACGTACAATCGTTCCAATATTGAAATCGTGTTGCCAGTTCTCAATTCCGACGTGGAAAGGATGACGACGTTTGTCTAGGTCTCTGATGATCGCTTCTCTACTCCAATAGCGGTATTCGTCTATCACATTACGCTGATCGCCATTTGCGAGCAGTTCAGGGTCTAGATGGGATGCATCGGGCCAGGGGAGAGGATGTGGCCCTACACCAGCTCCGGAGGGAACATTGTCTTTTTTAGTCATGAAGTAAACGTACCAAGGATTTCGACAGATCACAGTGCTGTGGCTGCGCACTGAGGTGTTCTACGATCAGAAGACTGGGGGTTCCATTATGGAGGCTTTTCTGTCGATGTAAGTGGTTACTTAGGAGCGAGATAGGGTGAGTACGGTCACCTTGAACGGAAGGATGCCAAATACCCCTAGAGGCTAACGTTACATAACCTGTATTATCGGACATTGGTAAGTAGTCTCTGAATCTAAATTCGAATCCGTGTTGCTATCACCAGGCAGCTCTTACTTCAATTGCAACTTGAAGTTCTGCTACTGCAGCGTTTAATCCGCCTACTGCAGTTGCATATGCCCTGTTGCTGCTATCCGAAGCGAGAGTCTGTACTAGTTGGACCGTAACCTCTTGGAGATTCCCAAGTGCACGTCTGAGCGTTTCCCAAGATTCCCTGCTAAGGATTACTTCGTCTGGATCAAGTTTCCGGATTTGGGCGTAGCGTCGCGCCTCGTATGCGCGCTGACGATGGCTGCGTCGACAGTATTTTCGTGGACGCCCTGGACTCGGCGATTGTACGATCCCTACTCCGCACCAATTACAACGCGTTTGTATATACGTCACAGTTACGATATTACTAGTTCTATGTAGTCAGGCATAGGACAACTGACTCAGTCGTAAAAATGATCCCGTTAGTTAAGTTAATGTGGGACTGCGCGAACCAAGGAAATTATGTCAAAGTCGGAACCGCTTTATTTCACCGAGGACGACGAAGCCAATCGCTTGCTTGGAGAGAATCCCCTTGCTTTACTGATCGGCCTTGTTTTGTATCAACAGGTCTCAGTAGACAAAGCCTTTATGGGACCCCATGTTCTGAAAAAACGACTTGGCGGTGTACTGAACGCACAATCAATTGCAACGAAGAGCCCTGAATCTTTAGAAGCAACGTTTCAAGAAAGTCCAGCAATCCACCGCTTTCCTACGGCCATGGCTAAGAGGGTTCATGCACTTTGCTCTCATCTGACTGATGAGTTTGAAGGTGACCCTGCTGCAATCTGGCAAGACGCAGAATCGGGTCCTGAGATAATCAAGCGAATCAAGACACTTCCAGGTTTTGGGGAATACAAGGCGGTTGTCACTCTTGATGTACTGGTGCGACGATGTCATATTGAGACAACTGACTGGGAACGCTTTAAACCAGCCTTCCCGACTGTCGGCGACATCGATGGACCTGGACAGCTGGATCTTTTCAAAGAACGGAAAAAAGCTTGGAAGGCGCTAACTGATATGCGGAAGCGAATACAGAGCGAGCGCGCTGACTCAGTCCGTGCTGCCGATGAGGCGGTCGATAACCTACTAAAGGGGTCTTAGGCCTAGTTTCTCCTCTTTATGGCGGATCAGGGGAATCGACCTGGAGCTTATATTCTTTGGATCGCGCTGTTCTCGCTGTACGCATGAGAAGAATGGGATACCCGGTCACAACAACGGTGGCAAACACGAACCACTGAATAGCATATCCGAAGTGTCTGCCTGGGTCGGATATAGGGACAGGCCGCGCGTGCGGTAACGCTAAATTCCTCTCCGGCAATTCGGAAACGGTTTGCATATAGAAGGGGTAAAGCTCCACGTCAATCTGACGTTGCAACCTGGGTAGATCTACTTGTGAAATTCGATCTAGTTCTCCCTCTTTTGGGTCGGTTGGTCCGAATCGGCCTTGACGAATCCCTTTCCTTACAATCCCACTGACTGAAATTACGCCTGATGGCGGAGCGGCCTCTACTACCGGTGGCCCTGTTGCATCTATCGGGACCCACCCACGATTCACAATGATCGCGCGTTCCCCGATCATCAGCGGTGTCAAGACATCGTGCCCAGATTGTCCTTTGAAGGTACGCGCTTGCCACAACACTTCTTCTTCCACTAAATAAATGCCAGAGACTTCTACTCTTCGAAACTCTAATTTCTGCGGATCTTCGCCGAAGGTAGCGATGGTTGCCAATAAATCTTGCTGCGGAGTAGCCATCCGTTCTTGGCGTAACGTGTTGCTTACCGCTTTTTCTTCGTGGCGGCGCAATTGCCAGAATCCGCAATTAACGAAAGTGACGATTGCGACGAGTGCTAATACGTGACCGGAAATCCATTTCGGCGATATCGCGAATCTATACGAGGAGGATGTAGCCAAATCACCGGAGTGCGACATCGATCAAATCCTCTTGCAGCGTGGCGTGTTTTGAATGACCAGTCATTGTTGGTTCAGGCTACCTAAATAAAGGGCTGGTTCTACCGATTCAGGACTACAAGCCCCCAAGCGCAGTTCCCCCCTCACGACGCGGATCCGCTACTTCAGAATGGCCCGATTCAGGATTCCATAACGCTGCTTGAACACCGCCAAAATACATCGAAGTATCGAGAAAGCGCCGAATCTCCAGGTCGGAAATTTCCTCAAGAGACAGTCCCGGCTCCAAGGCAACTGTCGGCACACCGTCGAATATCTCGGTGTGAAGTCGAGGATAATTAACCGCATCAACAAGTGGCATCTGCAAGTGAAGGAGGTTGAGTAAGACCGAACTAATTGCTGTCGTAATTCTATCTGCTCCTGGCGACCCGATCGACAGCACATTGCCGCTAACCGAACGGGCCACTGTTGGCGCCATATTTGATACAAGCCTGGTTCCTGCGGGGAGACCATGGAAGCCTTCGTGATGCAGCTCAGTTTCTCCCAATGAGTTGTTGAGCCAGAAACCAGTTCCAGGTGCCATCATGCCTGACCCGTAACCCGCGGATACTGTTATCGAGCATCCCGTTCCTTCACTGTCTACTGTCGATGTATGTACAGTAGATGGAGCGGTAATGATTCGGTCGAGATCCGCCATTGCTGCTGCCTCGAGAAGTAACACAGCTTCCGCCGACCGCTCACCATCGTTTGGATCTAGCCTGTGGCTTCTATATTCGAGAACCGCTCGTTGAATTTCGACGAGACGACGGAGCGTCTCCGCATTCCATCGGGTGTATTCCTCCGAAGAAGCTAGGAGTAGCATTGCCGCCATACACGTGCCACCAACTGCTGGCGGTGGATTGGTTGCGATTGTCCACCCGTTGATTTTTACTTCTACAGGATCTCGAATGACGGGTGAATATTCCCGAAGATCGGTCATAGTGAGCAATCCTTCACCATCCTGAACTGCTGACGTGATAGCTCGTCCGAGATCTCCTCCATAAAGGAATCGCGGCCCCTCTTCTGCAAGAACCGACAAGGTATCTGCAAGTTCGGGTAAATGGACAATGTCACCCGACCTAATGGGAGACTTGTCGTCGCGTTGAACGATCTCAGCAGATTCGGGTTGCCAGCCATATATGGTGTCGTGGGCATAGGCCATGTATTCGGCTGCAGCTCCGAGGAGGGGAAAACCATTCCGGACAGCGGTTATAGCTGGCATAAGAACTTCTCTCCACGGCATCGACCCGTAGCGTTCAATAGCTATCCCCAACCCAGCTATTGCTCCGGGGACCGCAACTGATCCTGGACCAACT
>CAJWGC010000108.1 GCA_913031525.1 uncultured Acidimicrobiia bacterium
TTTGATATACCTGCGGACGAATTGACTTCTTCAGTATTGGATGCCCTTTATGATTTGGACAGGACCGCCTGATCCGAGAATTTTCACCGCATCTGATACGGATGGTGACCAGCGACGGTTGAAACCGACCATTAATGAACCAGTCGATGATGCCAAAGCAGATTCGATGTCCATTAGTTCTGCTTCACCGAGCGCGAGTGGCTTCTCGCAGAATACGTGCTTGCCTGCCCCGAGGGCGCGGGAAACGAAAGCTGAATGAGTGTCGTGCCGAGTTGCAATGAAAACGATCGAAACTGCATCCGATTCCAAGATTTGCTCTGATGCAGGGGATGGATTTGCCGAAGCAAGCATTTCGGTGCTGAGAATGGATCCAGTAGCAGAGTGATAGTGGGTGAAGGTGAATCCGGCCGCAATGGCCGATGGAACCAGTACATCTCTAGCAAATCTTCCGGTACCCACAAGACCAGAGTCGAGATCACGAATTGGCGTTTTTTTCGTATGAGGAGGTTCCAACTTCTCAGGTTCTTCGGTATATTTGAGAACAATTCCTAGATGGGATTTTTCACCAGATCCGAGCAACTCGTATGCCTCAAGTGCCTCAGTGAAGTGGAATCGGTGGGTGATGAGGTCCGAAATCTCTATGCGGTTGTGTTCGACGAGATTCAGGAAGGCCTCCATGTTGCGCTGCACAGTCCACGGAACGTAGCCAGGCGGATAGTCGATCCCTAAGTCTTCATAGCTCGGGTCATATCGGCCCGGTCCGTACGATCGGGCAACGCGAAGAGTGAGTTCCTTGTCGTAGAAAGGACGACGATCGAGGTTCATCCCTGATTCTCCGACAAGCACGATCAGAGCACGATCTCGCGCTACTTTGGCGGAACGGAGCAAAGGATCGGACGACTTAGTTGCAGCAGTAACGATTACAGCGTCAGCTCCCGATCCGTGGGCCCAATCGGCTGCGGCTTCCCATCCTTGATCGTTCGCGGGGAAGACAGATATACCTTTTTTGCTGGCGATTTTTCTCCGATCGGCGTTAGGTTCGATTCCCCCGACGACAGCTCCCGAAGCAAGAGCTATGCGCGCTGTGATCTGTCCAACCAGACCAAGTCCGACAACGAGCACACGAGAGCCTGGTCCGATATTGGAGAGGCGTATTCCATTGAGCGCGATACTGGCGATTGTCGAAAAGGAACCCTCTTCGAATGATGCTGTTTCGGGAAGTGCGACAGTGAGATTTCCAGCGACGATCTGGTGATCCGCGTGGGGAGCCCCGGCTGTCGCTACTCGTTGACCAGGACGAAGATCTGTGACTGCCTCACCTACGGAAACGACTACACCTGCAGCTGAGTAGCCAAGTGGCATGCTGTCGGCCAGCCGGGAACGAACGGCCTTTGCTGTAGATCGCAGGCCGGTTTTCTTAGCGCGTTCAATGACCTGTTTGACCAGGTCCGGTCTAGCTCTTGCTTTGGCTAAGAGTGATGCAGACGCGAGTGAGCGCAGACTGCGTTCTGTGCCAGCAGAGATGAGGCTTGCCCGTGTTTTGACGAGAACTTGGGTAGGGCTAGGTTCCGGGATGATGTCTTCAACCAGGCATAGTTCTCCGCTCCGAACCGATTGGACCAGTCGCACAAGTACCTCTTCGTGATGTGGGGCGCCGGAAGGCGAGCCTACCAAGAGTGACCTGGTTCTACGTCGGTTATTCGTAAATGATTCACGGTTTTGATCCTCTCAGCATCTGAATCAGGCTGTGGAAGTCGGCTGCAGTGAAGATATTTGTTTGGCGCACCGTGTAACGCACTTGTAGCGAGACTCTTAATACAGTGGTCAAAGCCATTACGAAAGCTGCACCGATTGCCCCTGCGATTATGGCTGCAGGAACGATGGAAATAGCTCCTGCAACGAGGCTAAAAGTAGTCGCGCGCGTCATCCATCGCTCGTTTCCGGTCACGGTTAGAACCATGCCGCTCGGTCCGGCAAGTGTCATTGCCAGTGTGCCAATGAGAAGAATCGATGCGACGGGTACGACGTTTTCGAAGTCAGATCCGAACAGCCGTGGAACTGCCGTTACTCCAGCGATTATGAGAGCAACGCTCGCTCCAAGGGCGAGCAGAGATGTTGCGGCTGCCACAGTCCTGATTCGATGTTGCAGGTTCTTCCGATCTTCGGCGAAGTAGGAAGTTGCGACGAAGGGCGCCAAAGTTCCGATCATGGTTTTATGGGCAAGGCGTATCAGAGCGACGAATGCAGCGGCCAGGGCATATGTTCCGGTCTCCTCCAGTGCACCGAGAGCGGCTAGTACCCAGATCGGCATGCGATTCGATGTGATGCCGAGAACGTTCGTGAGCAGGATTGGGACTCCTGACTTTGCCATGTACAGCCCGTCTGCAAACGTGGGATAAGTTCCGGGAAGTTTTCGTGATCGTATCCACAAGGAAAATCCTGAAACCATGACGGAGCTGGCGGCTGCAATTCCAGTGAGCCAGAGCGCTAAGGCTACGTTTAAGTCCTTTGCCGTGGCGTACACGACCCACAAAACGAGGATGAGAGCGACAAAGCGCTGGATTGGCAAGCCGAGGAACGAAGCTGAACCGAGGCGATGTAAGCCTCGAAGAGATTCGACGTTCACGGTATAGAGTGCTTGAGAGGCGAATAACAGCGCAAGCGCACCTACCATTGTCGTGTCGAGATCGCTGGCCGCCCGTAACGCCAAAATTCCGATGGGGGAAATCGTCAGAGCTATGAGTATCACTGAGGCAAAGGTGGTTATTGCCAGCGCGTTCAGGATCGGCGTGCGGCTTTCGAGATGAGTCTTGTTCTTTCTCGATCGGGCTATCTCTCGGATAACGATTGGTCCGAGCCCGAAACGAGCTATAGCTGCCAACAGTCCGGCTGTTGCGATAACGAATGAGTAGATGCCAAATCCTTTATCTCCCAGCTCTATACCCAGAATCGTTGTGAGTGCAGCGGCGAGCGCGGAAGAGGAAATGGTTCCCGCGGCGACTATTGAGCCGCCGCGCAAGACGGCAGATCGTGTGAATTCTGGCCTTGCCATACACTTCCTCGTTTTGTGTCGAGAGCACGGTAATGCGGTGTGTTTGATCGGTGAGTGCGCTGTGCTGTAGAGGAGTTAGTTTTGAGTAGGGTCGGGCCACGTGGAAGCTAAATTTGTTGTAAGCGATTTCAGAGCAGAATGGAGGAGATCGGGTGTCTGATCGTTCTTGCCCTGCCCGCGTTGTTCTTCTCCCCTTTGCCTTGCCGACGTATCGTATCTCTGTTTTCAGGATGCTCGCTGATACCGAAGATTTTTCAGTAAAAGTTATATATGGAAGCGCTCCAGGCCTCGACAATGTGACTCCGGCAGGATTCGAGGCTGAAGCAGCTCGGTTGTGGAGAGTCCAAGCATTGCGCGGTTATATCGGTTGGGATTTTTCGCAGTGGAAGTATGCCCATTCTCGTCACAGCGACGTTTTGGTATTGACCTGGAACACGCGCTATCTGAGCCTGGTTCCCAGTCTTTTACGGGCGAGACGGCACCGGGTCAAGACACTCCTCTGGGGGCATGGCTATTCGCGGCGCGAATCGATCTGGCGTAGGTGGTTGCGATCTAGGATCGCCCGTCTTGCTGATGGAGTGATTTTTTATAGTCGCCGAGATGCCGATCGCTTCGCGGAGGAGACGGGTAGATATAGCGAAGTCTTTGTAGCGAAAAATAGTTTGGACCAGGATCCGATCAGGAAGGCTGCAGCGAAATGGAACGATGATGCAGCTGCTCTTGCTGCGTTTCGCTCTCGACACAATTTGGAAGATCGGCCGACTATCTTGTTTGTGTCTCGATTCAAACCCGATAACCGCATTGATCTGCTTATTCAGGCTGCAGCGAGACTGCGGAATAAATACGATCGACTAGCGGTTGTTCTTATCGGCAAAGGCGCCGAAGAGTCCGGAGTGAACAAACAAGCCGCGCAGCTCGGTATCTCTGATTCCCTTCGCATCGTGGGTCCCCTCTACGAGGAAGAAGAACTGGCACCTTGGTTCATTACTGCCGACGTGTTCTGTTA
>CAJWGC010000109.1 GCA_913031525.1 uncultured Acidimicrobiia bacterium
CCGTGCAAATCGGTGATCCCTTTGAAGAAAAGAAACTAATCGAAGCATGTCTCGAGCTTTACGAATTGGGGCTCGTTGCCGGAATCCAGGACCTCGGAGGAGCAGGTATCTCTTGCGCTACCTCGGAATGTGCTGCCAATGCGAACATGGGCATCGAAATCGATCTCGATGCCGTACATCTTCGTGAACAAGACATGAGCCCAGCCGAGATTTTGATGTCTGAATCCCAGGAACGGATGCTGGCCTTTGTCAAGCCTGAGAACCTAGACGAGGTTCTCGGAATCGCAGAAAAGTGGGAAATCAATTCATCGGTGATCGGCACCATCGTGCCGGGCGGAACTCTTACTGTGCGCAGCGGAGGCAAGATCGTTGCAGAGCTGCCCGCTGCTTCCTTGTCCGAAGATGCTCCGCTATACCGTAGATCGGCCGAAAAACCGGAAAGCCTCGATCGAACCTGGGCCAATCCCCCCGTGATCCCGAAAGAGATCGATGTCCGAACGGCGTTACTCCAACTCCTTGACGACCCAGCAATTGGCGATCGATCGTTGATATACGAGCAGTACGACCACCAACTGTTTCTCAACACCGTTGTAGAACCCGGCCACGATGGCTCAATGTTACGTATCAAAGGAACAGAAAAAGCCATCACAGTCTCCACTGACGGTGATGGCCGCCTCTGCGGACTCGACCCACAACGAGGTGGATCTCGTATTGTTTACGAGGCTGCGCTCAACGTGGCCGTCACGGGAGCGCAGCCCTATGCGCTCGTGGATAACCTCAACTTCGGAAACCCCGAACGACCTGAGGTCATGTGGCAGTTCATTGAATCGATCGAAGGTATGTCGCGGGCTTGTGAAGCGCTTGGAATCCCTGTAATCGGAGGAAACGTCTCTTTCTACAACGAGACCGGTGGCGTCAACATACCGCCGACTCCAATAGCGGGCATGCTCGGTTTCTGTGATCCAATGCCGATCCGCCCACCTCGAATCGACGCCGCTGAAGCAGGAATGCCGATATGGCTAGTCGGAATGAGAGCCCGCGACGATTTTGCCGCCAGCGCGTATGCCCGCGTGGTGCTTAACCATCTTGGAGGCCGACCAGTCGACGTCGACCACGAACTTGGCCCGCGTGTAGTAAGGGCAGCCGCCAATCTCGCCCATTCCGGCATACCCGTCCTGCACGACATCTCTAGTGGAGGGCTTGCCGTTTCTCTTGCCGAGATATGTATTCGATCCGGAATCGGTGCCAGAGTGAATCTCCAGCGCGCAGAGCTCTTCGACGAGACCCCCCATCGCTTCCTTGCGATTGCTCCAGCTGCCGGGGTGGAATCCCTCGAAAACATCCCGACCCAACAAATCGGAGTGATGGGGGGAGGAAAAATCTCATTCGGTGAAAACGCATCAGTCTCGCTGACAGAAGCAACCAGCGTGTGGCGGAAAGCGCTCCCTCGACGCCTGTCATAACACGATTGATCAATAGCGGATGCGCTTAATCTGCTCGATTGGCACGCAGAATTGCGCCCATCACTGCAATAGATCTAGCCAACTAAATCGATTCAATAAGATGATGTTTCAGACGCTGTGATGACACCATCGATGCGAGATACCATCTCAACCATATGTTGCGTTTTCGTCACAATCTTTACGTCTACGTATCTGGGACCTTTGGGATAATCTGGGTCCTCATGACCTGGCAACGCCCGGGAACCAGCTACTACATGTTTCCACTGCTTATCTCTGCAGCAGTGCCTGTCAGTTATCGTCTCGTCATTGGCAGAGCACTGCCATTGCATTTCACCGTCGGTTCCTCAGTCGCGGGACTCTTCAATGTATTGATGCTATCCGGGATACTTGCTATTTCCGGAAAACTCGATGGTCCTACCTTGTTGCCTACCGGCGGTAACGTCGTCGATTCGCTCTCACTAGGCCTCATTGGCGCCATCATTGGCGGTTTTTTGGCAATGTTCGAAATCGGATCTAACCGCACACAGTGGATCTAGCGACTTCGGATTCCCTGGAAGACGAACCGCTTCCAGCATCAGGAGTACATCACCCATGATCTCTTCTTCTCTTTTCTTGGCTTGTGACGTACTTGTCCATCCCTAGTAATACTGATATGAGATTATCCGACCCATCGTGTCGGGCGATCTCGAAGCGTATCGAAGCCAAGAGAATCACAAAGATCTTCGAAAACGTATCGAGGAACGCCTTTCCATTCCAGCGCGTCCAGTGAGTCGGGCAACGGAACATCCCGTCTAAGCAAAGCAAGATATCGATAAAGCAAAACCTCGCCGATTCCCGCCCGCAACGAGACTGCCAGATTCTCAACCCCTCGAAGTGGAAGATTCCATAGCGATGGGTCCAGAGGGATATCTTCAATATGGCCATACTTGGCGAGCACTATCGAGGCTGATTTAGAACCCCAACCTTTTAATCCGGGGAAGCCATCGGCTTTGTCGCCTACAAGCGCCAGGTAATCGGGTATTGATTCTGGGGAGACGCCGAACTTCGCGATAACACCATCGCCATCCAGGAACTGTCCAGTACGAACGTTATAGCCGACGATCTTAGGAGAACCGTAGAGCTGGGCCATATCCTTGTCAGGGCTCATCACTACCACTTGCTCTACCTCATCAACCCATCGAAAAGCAGCTGTTGCAATTGCATCGTCGGTCTCATATTCGTACATGGGCCATACAGTCGCACCGATGGCTCGTATAGCGCGCTCAGCAAGCGGGAACTGGGAGAGGAGATCCTCAGGAATCTCGGAACCCGTCTTGTATCCCGCATAGATTTCATTGCGAAACGACTCGACCACTGAATCGAAGGCGACCGCCACGTGTGTCACAACTGGATCTTTGAGTAATCGCAACGTCGAACTAACAATTCCATGTACAGCACCTACTTCGGCACCTTCAGGCGAAATGCGTTTTGGTGCACCGAAGTACGCCCGGAACAACTCGTAGGTCCCATCGATGAGGTACAACTTCACTAGAGATCAGCGTACAAGAGCTCGAGACATGTCATCCGTTCAAGTAACAACTAACTACCGTTCTGGTATCGGTCGAACATAACTCAGGACGATCTTCCTAGCCATCGCACAAGACGATAAAAAACCAAACCAGTTTGAATTTTGCCTTAGTGGGCCCCGTGGGACTCGAACCCACAACCAACGGGTTAAAAGCCCGCTGCTCTACCAATTGAGCTAGAGGCCCTCAGCAAGCGTAGTGGTACCACTAACCCGCAGGGCAAAACGAAGGACGGTGATCGATCGACTCTTTTGGCAAAGAGAACGCAACTGTTGTATAAGAATTCCTGTGGACGCGCCAAATGATCGCACACAAAATCCACATACGAGCTAGCACAGCAAGCTATACAAATCGACTCATTCGTGATCGGAAGGCCTCAGTTGCTGGGTCGCCGTCAAGGCCGATGATTCGTTTATGTAGATCTCTCGCTGAGGAGGAGGGATCTTGATTCCTTCTATGTCAAAGCGCCTGTAGATGGCCGAGTTCAATTCGTGAATAGTCCGACCTCTATCAGCAGGGCGAGGAATCCAGCATAGGAGTTCGTACTCCAGACCGGACTCTCCAAAGGTCCGAAAACGAACACGCGGCACCGGAGAATCCAGGATTCCAGGGTGGCGACAAGCAACATCCATCAACATATCAACTACTCGATCAATATCACTGCCATAGGCCACCGAAACACCGGTTCGAATGCGAAATCGGTCGATCGGCCCTCCAGCTTCATTGACGATCTTGCTCTTGCCCATAATCCCATTCGGGATCGAAACCTCAACATCGTCGCGAGTAAGTAACGAAGTACTTCGTAAGCCGATACGGACAACCTCTCCTCGCTCACCACTATCGAGGATTATGTAATCACCGATCTGATATGGGCGATCCGAGAGTATCGCCACACCGGCAAATAGATTTCCCAGTGTGTCTTGTGCAGCAAAGCTCAGTGCCAAGCCGATGATGCCGGCTGACGCAACAAGACCGGTTATGTTGATGTCCCAAACCAAAAGAATGGCATA
>CAJWGC010000110.1 GCA_913031525.1 uncultured Acidimicrobiia bacterium
GGGATCGATTAAAGATGAATCCAAGATGCACCCCGCCTCTGACGTACTCAACGATTTAGGTATCGACCACGAAGTAATCGTGATGTCAGCGCACCGCACTCCACGCCAGGTTGCTGATTTTGCCTCCAATGCCCGTAGCGAAGGCTACGCCGTGATCATCTGCGGTGCCGGAAAAGCAGCTCATCTTGCTGGCGCAGTGGCTGCCCACAGCACGTTACCGGTAATTGGCGTTCCTGTCGCAGCAGGAGGATTAGGAGGAATGGACGCACTGCTCTCTACAGTACAAATGCCTACTGGAATACCGGTAGCAACAGTTGCTATCGATTCGTCTGCCAATGCGGCATATCTAGCAGGGGCAATTGTTGCCGTGACCGACCAGGGCGTTGCTGCCCGGCTAGATTCCTATAGAGAGTCTCTAGCGAAATGATCCCGAGATACTCTCTTCCCGAAATGGCCGCCATCTGGAGCGAAGAGCGCAAGGTAGCAGCCTGGAAAGAGGTGGAGGCCCTCGCTCTCGAAGCATGGGCCAAAGCCGGTGTAGCACCTACGGCAGCTGCTGCTGCCGTCCAAGCGGCGCCCCCTATCGACATAGAAAAATGGCAAGCCCGCGAAGAAACCACTAATCACGATCTCGCCGCCTTTGTAGATGTACTCGCCGACTCCATGGATAACAGCTCAGAATGGCTCCACTATGGATTGACATCTTCGGACGTCTTAGACACAGCACAAGGTGCTCTGCTGCGTAGCGCAGGACGTCTATTGATACAACGAACATCGGAGTTGCTTTCCGTAATCCGACGTCGCGCGATCGAGTATCGCGATACCGTCATGGTTGGCAGAACCCACGGAATCTGGGCAGAGCCGACGACTTTCGGACTGAAGATGGCCACTTGGGCCTTCGAGCTTGATCGAGACCGCGAACGTCTCTCTCGCGCCGTCGATGGCGTTGCCGTAGGCAAGATCTCGGGAGCCGTTGG
Organism: uncultured Acidimicrobiia bacterium; assembly: GCA_913031525.1. Classification (GTDB taxonomy): domain Bacteria; phylum Actinomycetota; class Acidimicrobiia; order Spongiisociales; family UBA5794; genus CAJWGC01. Next base: position 978 of record CAJWGC010000110.1, read on the forward strand.
AACGTACGCTCACGTACCTCCTGAGATCGAAGCGTACGTCTGCGCCGCTCTTGATCTCGGGATCGAAGAGGCATCTTCTCAGATCGTCCACCGCGACCGCCATGCCGAATTCCTCGTGACGCTAGCCGTGGTGGGATCCTCGCTAGAGCGCTTCGCCACCGAGCTCCGCCATCTGCAGCGCAGCGAAGTAGGGGAGGTCAGTGAGGCTTTTCGGACTGGCCAAAAAGGTTCCTCCGCTATGCCTCACAAGCGCAATCCAATCGCCGCTGAAAACGTCACCGGACTGTCTCGTCTACTCAGGGGCTACGCCGCGGCCGGCCTCGAGAACGTTGCTCTTTGGCACGAACGAGATATCAGCCATTCATCCGTCGAACGAATAGCTATACCTGATGCCTGTCTGGCTCTCGACTTCGCGTTAGTGCGCATGACCAAACTCATCAGCGGACTCGTAATAAACGTTGATCGAATGGCAGAGAACCTCAAGAAAACGCGGGGACTCGTATTTTCCCAGTCAGTGCTGCTAGCACTCATCGAAGACCAAAATCTCTCCAGAGAAGAAGCCTATCGACTAGTACAGCGCAATGCGGCTACTACCTGGGAAAAAGGAAGTGATCTAAGAGTCCATCTAGAGAACGATCCGGACATCCATCTCACAAAAGAACGCCTTGACCGCTGCTTCAACCCCGCGGCCCATCTTGCAAACAGTTCCATCATTTTCAAGCGCCTCGAAGCAATCGAAGATTGATGTCGCGCTCCTCAACGATTGACCATATGAAGAGCTAGCGGCTCTAACTTAGAGTCGAGGAAAGACTTCACATTCGGACGTAACCCAGCATCATCCATGGCCAAGCGCATGCACCTCATCCATTCAACTGCCTCGGCCTGCCCAATCGAAAACGGCAAATGCCTCATTCTCAATCTTGGGTGGCCATAACGAGCTTCATAAAGTTTGGGTCCACCTAGCCATCCAGTGAGGTATTCGAATAGCTTCCGGCGCGAACCCGAGTCTTCGCGAGGGAGCATCGCTCTTAGGTCCGGAGATTCACTGTCTATGCGGTCGTAAAACGCCTCAACGAGAGTCCACAGGCCTTCCTGTTCGCCGACCGCTTCGTAAGGAGTAGATTCCGGTCCCCATGGATATGAATCTTGCTTAGATGGCAGTGATTTCACAAAACGACGGTATCACGGTACGAATCTCCTCTTGCCGAAACATTTTTCGAAAATCACGATCCGAACTATCTAATCTCAGAAATCGGAATCGCAGCACAAATTGAAAATAAGCATTTTCGTTCAATATGGAGCTATCTCTGTCCCCTTTTATTCGTCTAAGGGATTAGGTTGAGACTATGCAGGAACACGATTCGACCTCTGCATGTTACTGGCACCCCGATCGGGCTACACGGCTCGCATGCACTCAGTGCAGCCGGGCAATCTGCGTCGACTGCAGTAACGACGCCGCTGTAGGCCAGCGCTGTCCGGACCATGCAGGATCTCCCGGACGTCATCGCATCATCGACGCTCGACGCGCGACCAGATCACAATCCGGACTTAGAAATGCACCCTTCGTAAAATGGACGATGATCGTAACCGTCTCGATCCACATCATCGGAATCGTCTCTCCAGATATCGCAGACTGGATGGCAGGAACAAGAGTGAGGGGAGGATTCATTCCGGACGGCCATATCGACCACAACAACGCAGCTCTGCAAGATGGCGAGATTTGGCGCATGGTCACTCACGCTTTACTCCATTCTCGTAGCCTGATTTGGCACATCCTTTTCAACATGTACTGGTTTTATCTCTTCGGTCCTGCTCTGGAACGACGGGTAGGCTCCGTACCGTTTGCTGGTCTGTACGTAGCATCTGCGGCGGCGGGAAGTGCCGGAGGATTCATTCTCGGCCCACCAAACATGATCGCCGTCGGAGCCAGTGGCGCAATGTTCGGCCTATTGGGTGCATGGCTCTATGCCAGCTGGCGAATGCGAAGCTCTTCTATCTGGCGGCAACGGCTCAACCAACTGGCCGTCGTACTAGCCATCAATCTGGCGCTTCCACTCTTGGTCCCCCTCATCGCCTGGGAAGCGCACCTCGGAGGGCTCGTCGGCGGCCTCGCTGTTGCAATTGGTTGGAACTGGTGGGCCGTCGATTCCAACAAACCAGAAATGCGTCGTACTCTCGTGGCTATCACTGTTCTGCTCATTTCGGTAGGGCTGGTTCTACTGGTCTGACGCGACCACGCCTACACTCGACGTAGTGCCTCCTAAAGCGCCATACCACCCCTCGATGATCGACAAACCCGGAGAGGCTTGCGGCGTCTTTGGCGCATTCACTCCTGGAGCAGACGCCGCTCGATTGACATATTTCGGCCTGTTCGCCTTACAGCACCGTGGCCAAGAAAGCGCCGGAATCGCCGTCTCAGACAAAGAGACCATCACGGTGTTAAAAGAACTTGGTCTTGTGGCTCAGATCTTCAACGAAACATCTCTCGAAGCTCTCGAGGGTGACCTTGCAATCGGCCACACCCGCTATTCCACGACCGGGTCTTCAGTGTGGGAAAACTCCCAGCCCATTTATCGACCTATAGGAAGAAACGGCATCGCGGTCTCCCACAATGGAAATCTCACGAATACAGAAACCCTTCGAGAAAAGACTGGAAAACTCTTCACGACCACTGATTCGGAATTGATAGTCGAGAGGATCGCTTGTGAAATGGAATCCAAGAAAACAGAAATCGCCACAGCTATGTCTCAGGTGTTACCTGAGATCGAAGGAGCTTTTTCTCTCGCTGTGATGGACAGAACCACCTTGGTCGGGGTGAGAGACCCCCACGGCTTCCGGCCATTGTGCCTGGGCAGGCTAGAGAACGGTTGGATACTCGCTTCGGAAACCGCAGCGCTAGACATCCTGGGATCGGAATTTGTCCGAGAATTAGATCCTGGCGAGATGATCGTGATCGACGATACCGGCATAACTTCCTTGCGTCCCTTCGCTGAAACTTCCCAGAGTTTCTGCCTATTCGAATTCGTATATTTCGCCCG
>CAJWGC010000111.1 GCA_913031525.1 uncultured Acidimicrobiia bacterium
ACAAGGGAGAAGCCCGATATAACGATCAATACACCCGACACCACGAAAAAACGACGCCTGTCACGGATAAAGTCGAACTTAGTTTCACCACGATAAAGGCGACTCCACAGGCTCATCTTATCAACCCCTCGGTTTCCACCGCCGACCTCCCCATGGCGCCTCTAATCGTTAACCGTCCTCCTTCACCAGCGCGTCCCCTAACCAAGAGACTCACCGCGGGACGGGTATAGAAATAAGCAACTAGAACATCGATTACCGTAGAGACCCCAAGCACAATGGCGAACACTTTTACTGGTCCGATGGCCAGGGCCCAAAGTAGAGCTGATCCAGCAGCAGTCACGAAATCTGCGGTTAGCACAGTCCTAAAGGCCCGGCGAAATCCCGCATCCGCAGCGGAACGGAGCGGACGGCCGCGACGATGTTCTTCCTTGATCCTCTCAAAGAACACAATATAAGAATCAGCAGTAATCCCGATCGAAACAATGATCCCGGTCACTCCTGCCAGCGTAAGCGTTACTCCAGTAAATCGACTGAGCAAAGTGATCGAAACAAGTAGCAAGGACCCGAATACTGTAAGACCCACAACCGCAACAGCTCCGAGAGCCCGATAGTAAAAGAGGAGAGCCAACGCCACGAGAGCCAGACCGCCGAAGCCTGCATAGAGTCCGGCACGTAACGAGTCCTCTCCAAGCGTCGCAGAAACTGCCTCTTCTCTTTCGCGTTCGAATACGGTCGGAAGCGCCCCGTATCGAAGGATGGTCGAAAGGTCTTCGGCTTCTTTACGGGGATCCTCCATGCCGACCGTAATGATCACGTTATCGGCTTCCAGACCATCTCCTGGAAGGACCTGTTCACTCACTTGGGGGTCGAAAACTACGACACCATCTACGACAATCGCGAGCCTACGTCGCGGGTCGCCCGGACTGTAAAGGGAAAGTTGCGCTGTTGCCTCTTCGAACTTACGTCCTCCTTCACCGGTAAAGGAAGGATCCACAACCCATCCGCCGCCAGGCTGACCGGCCGTTCCTGTAAACGCGGGTTCAGCACCTGCGATATCGGCTCCCGTGAGAAAGGCTGGTCCTACGTGATAAATCGTGATTCCGTCGTCTCCGAGAAGATAGGCAGCCATTCCCACATCGTCCTCAATAGTGATCCCAGTTATCGGATTTAGATTCGGTGGTGGCGGCGAGACCTCCACTTCACTCGTAGATGGTGCATCAATATTCTCAGACGAGAACTCTTCTGGGAACGGGAGAGTTCCATCAAAAAACGCGGGGCTCCAGCCGACTTGCTCTGCCAAAACAGGTCTAAAAGACAACTCCCCAGTGGTGCCGACCGCTTGAAGTGCGCGTTCTCGATCTTCAACACCAGGAAGCTGCACACTTATGCTGCGGTCTCCTTGAACCGAAATTTCCGGTTCCTGGACGTTTCCCAGATTGGCGATTCTCAGTCGCATGATGTCGACAGCCTTGTCCAGTACATCACGATCAGTGCCTTCAGGCGCGGTCAGAATCACAGAAAAACCACCCTGTAGGTCCAGCCCTAATTTTGGTGACCACCCAGCGGTCAACGAACCCGCCAAACAGCCCCACGCGATGGCGACGCTGAGAAGAAGAGTGACAACGAGACGTCCCCGTGTCACCCCTCGCCGTCTCCGATACGCTCGGCGACGGCTCTGTGTGCAATACGCATTTCAACACCGTTTCCAATGTCGATCATGACGTCATGCTCGGTTGCATTAGTAACGCGTCCGTAGATTCCACCGATAGTGACGATATCGTCGCCAAACTGCAACGAGCTTCGCAATTCCTCTTGCTGAGCACGCATTGCCTTCATTCTGCGGCGCTGCGGACCAACGAAGAGAAACCAGATCGCCGCTCCGGCGATTAAGAAAAAAATGAGAGAACCGAATCCGCCGCTGGAGCTGGTCTCTTCAGCAGCGAGTACAAATCCACTAAGCAAGGACAAGTGAAGCAAAAAGATTCCTCCTCGAGGACTGGGGCCGACGTTCAAGCCGGTCAATGTTTTAGGTTAGTTACGGTACCGCACTCCGCGAAACCGAGAGAGTCATTCCGCCTGGGTTCGTCTGGCCAGACGCTTTGTACGGAACTCAGCAAAGGTCGCCGAATCAATCGCTTGGCGAGCGTTTGCCAACAAATCCAATGTGTAGTGAAGGTTATGGATTGTTAGCAATCTGGATGCCAGCGATTCGCGCGTAACAACTAAGTGTCGAAGATACCCACGACTGTGATTTGCGCACGTCAAGCATTGACAGTTGACATCGATAGGTTCCTCTACGGTCGCCCATTCACGGCGTTTCATAGAAAAATCTCCATCAGGATGGAGCGCTTTCCCGTGTCTAGCTAGGCGCGTCGGAAGTACACAATCAAATAAATCTGCCCCCCTAGAGATCGCGTCAAGAAGGCCCTCAGTGTCACCCAATCCCATCACATATCGTGTAGCCGATTCAGGCAACTCACCGAAGGCTGCATCAATCGCTATAGATCGATCGGGTAATGCCTCTCCTACCGCAAGACCCCCGATTCCATATCCTTCGAAACCAATTTTCGCCGTCTCCGCTGCCGATCTGGCCCTTAGATCCGGAGTGACACCTCCTTGTACAATGCCGAAAACACCTTGGTCTTCACGGCGTCTGGCATGCTGCGTACGCTTCGCCCAACGCAAGGTCCTCTCCATGGCAGCACGGACATTATCCACTGGGGCCGGTAATCCGATCACCTCATCGAGCGCCATCGCAATGTCAGGACCGAGTTTTTCCTGGGAAGCTATCGCCGATTCGGGAGTCATTTCGACCCTAGAGCCGTCGTAGGAGGAACGGAAGACCACACCGTCTTCAGTCACTTTGGGCTTGAGTGACAAAACTTGATATCCGCCTGAGTCCGTGAGAATGGGCCTTTCCCAAGACATAAAACGATGTAATCCTCCAAGCGCCGCGATCACTTCCGAACCTGGCCTCTGAATTAGGTGGTAAGTGTTAGCAAGAACAATCTTGGCCCCGACTTTCAGAAGGTCTTCTGAATCAATTGTCTTTACGGTAGCCCTGGTGCCAACGGGCATAAATCCCGGCGTCTTAACAGGCCCATGTGATGTGCGGATACAACCAGTACGGGCCCTACCGTCCACAGACTTCTGCTCCCAGGTAACCACTCCGGTCATGATTTAGGAACAGATGCAATAAACATCGCGTCTCCAAAAGATAGAAATCGGTAACCTCTCTCGATCGCCTTTTCGTAAATCGTGCGCCACTCACGCCCAAGGATGGCAGCAACCAGCACCGTCAAAGTGGTTCCAGGAGCATGGAAATTCGTGAGCACAGCGTCTACAACTCGGAATCTGTAACCCGGTTTAATGAAGAGATCGGTCTCGCCACGAGTCGGCAACAATTCTCCAGTGGCTGCAGCGGATTCAAGGCTTCGAACTACCGTAGTTCCTACAGCAACAACTCGGCGGTTCTTCTGGTGAGCCTCGGACACAGCATCAACAGTCGCTGAATCGACCTCAAAGTATTCAGTGTGGATCTTGTGTTCAGAAATTTGCTCTGTTGCGATTCCCCGGAATGTGTCCACTCCAATCTCAAGATTTACAGTAGAAATCTTCACTCCGCGGTTTTTTAACTTAGATAGCAGTTTTCTGGTGAAATGTAGACCGGCTGTCGGCGCAGCCGAAGATCCAACGGTCTCCGCGAATACTGTCTGATAGCGCTCCGAGTGCTCGAGCGAACCGTGAAAGTACGGGGGCAGTGGTAGTTCTCCGACCGTTGGCAATACATCCTCCACTAGGCCACGCGATGACTTAAGTGCAATGATCGCTACTCCCTCTACAGGTTTGTTCAAAACCGTGACTATCAAAGGGTCAATATCGATTTGAGTACCAGGGCTTAAGCGTCGAGCCGGACGGCACAGTGCCTCCCATCGATCGTCCCCTAGTGACTTCAGCAACAACAACTCGACAGATCCTCCCGTGTGGCTTTTTACTCCAAGGAGACGCGCCGC
>CAJWGC010000112.1 GCA_913031525.1 uncultured Acidimicrobiia bacterium
CCCCACCGACCAACGTCACAATTTCCAAACGGTCATGACGTTGCAATTGATGCGCGTCGTGCTGTTGGCGAGGCACGAGCGTCTGGTTAACTTCCACGGCAACATACTTCTGATTTAGTTCAAGCTGTTGGAGCAAGTCGGTAAGTGAACATACAGACGCGACTTTACGCAAGTCTCCATTGACTTCGACCGTTATTTCATTGTTCGTCATTTGACACTCGAATCTAGCAGATTCAATCTAGGTTGGTGATTTCTCAATTACGGATCGCGGCCGTCCGTGCCGTTCCCTTGTCCAAAAGCACCATTGGCGAGAAGCCTCGTGTTCGCGCAACGGTACAGAGTCTCGGGTTGCGTAAGATTCGCCAATCTGTCCAGCGGCCCGATACGCCAGATGTGCGCGGCATGGTGAACCGTGCCCGGCATCTCCTGGACATCGAGGAGATCTGATGAAACTCCATCATCTCAAACCTGCACCAGGTTCCCGAACGCGGAAGGTGAGAGTTGGTCGCGGAGAAGGTGGGCGACGTGGAAAGACGGCAGGTCGGGGAACTAAAGGGCAGAAAGCAAGAGGCGAAGTAAGGCCCGGATTCGAGGGTGGTCAGATGCCCCTGCAGCGCCGTATGCCGAAGCTCAAGGGCTTTAAGAGTCGCAATAAGGAGATATTTGCTGTTCTAAATATCGAACGGCTCAATAGCTTTGCACCAGATGAAACGATTACGCCTGAGTTGTTGCGATCGCGCGGTCTCGTCAAGCACCGTGGACGCATCAAGGTTCTCGGCGAAGGTGACCTCGATCGAGCTCTTACCGTACGTGCTCATTCCTTCTCGCTCGGAGCTGTAGAAAAGATCAAGGCTGCTGGCGGATCGGTTGAGGTTGTCGAGTGAGTAGCGGATTTTGCTGTCGAGTTGACGTGTCGGCCTACGTTGCAACAGTCACTAGTCTTGCTGGCACTCGTTAGAGGATCTCATGCTGTCCGTTTTCCGCAATATGTTCCGTATCCGAGATCTCCGGAACAAGATTCTCTTTACTCTCTTCATTTTTGCAATTTACCGGCTCGGGGCGGCAGTGCCTGTGCCTGGCGTGGATCTCGATCGCGTCCAGCAGTACGCCGACGTCGCTCAACAATCGGGTTTCCTTGGGATCTTGAATCTTTTCTCCGGTGTGGCTCTCGAGCAACTTTCAGTTTTTTCTCTCGGAATCATGCCGTACATCACAGCGTCAATCATCATGCAGTTGCTCTCGGTGGTCATCCCGAAATTGCAGGCGCTTCAGGACGAAGGAGAGACCGGACGGAAGGTCGTCACTCAGTGGACACGCTATCTGACAGTGGCTCTTGCCCTGCTTCAGTCGACTGGGTTTACTTTCCTTTTCCACTCGGGTGCTTTTACTGGAAACATTGACCTTATCCCTGATTACACCACTCGTAACGTACTTTTGATTGTCCTCACAATGACAGCCGGTACGGCTCTGATCATGTGGCTCGGTGAGCTCATCACTCAGCGCGGCGTTGGAAACGGAATGTCGTTGATTATTTTTGTGAGCATTGTGAGTCAACTTCCCTCACAGTTCGCGATTGTGCAGGCCAATGCCACTCCGTTCCAGTTTTTCTTCATTGTGGTGCTGATGTTGTCGTTGACAATCGGAATAATTTTCATGGACCAAGGACAACGCAGGATTCCAATTCAGTTCTCACGAAGGGTACGAGGACGTCGAGTGCTCGGAGGGCAGAGCACCTATATTCCGCTTAAGGTCAACATGGCTGGTGTTATCCCAGTGATCTTTGCTACGAGTGTGATGTACTTTCCAGTTCTGTTGTCTTCGTCACTTCCTTCCTCAGGGTGGGGCCAGGCAGTGCGAAATTGGATCGACAACAATCTCCTATCGGGAGGAGGAGGTGGCCAAGGCGGCGGTTTTTCTCCAAGCCTCGGCTATATCATCATCTTGGCGCTCCTTGTCGTGTTCTTCACGTACTTCTACACGGCGATTCAATTCGATCCCGAGCGTCAGGCCGAAACCATTCAACGACAAGGCGGCTTTATCCCAGGTATCAGGCCCGGGCGAGCAACGGTCCAACACCTCCAACATGTATTGAGTCGTATCACACTTCCAGGTTCGTTCTACCTGGCTTTGGTGGCAGTGGCCCCTTCAATTGCGGGTTTTGTTTTTGGAATACCAGTCGGACTCAGCGGAGTATCGATTTTGATTGTTGCCGGAGTTGCGCTTGAAACCATGAAGCAAATTGAGAGTCAGCTCATGATGCGCAACTACGAGGGATTCCTCAGGTAGACGGAGAGGCACTGTCACAGTGGAGAGGCGCATTCTCTTCCTAGGCCCTCCGGGTGCAGGAAAAGGCACTCAGGCAAAAAGACTCGCAACGGCTCTTAAGGTGCCCCATATTTCCACCGGCGATATGTTGCGTCGATCTGTCGTTTTAGGCACTGAATTGGGTAGGCAAGCAGAAGCCATCATGGCTGCAGGAGACCTTATACCTGACGATCTGGTGGTTTCCATGGTCATCGAACGCCTCGAGGAAGAGGACACTCGTCATGGGTACCTACTTGATGGCTTTCCGCGAAACGAAGCACAGGCTGTCGCGTTCGATTTAGGGATGACCGACAGATCGATAGAACTCGCCCTCTTGATAGAGGTTGATGAGGTCGAGTTGATCTCGCGCTTGCAAGGTCGCGCCGCGGAGCTAGGACGCTCAGATGACAACGAGCAAACGATTGCTCGACGTCTTGAGGTCTATAAGGAGGAGACCGAGCCTCTCCTTTCTTACTATCCAGCTCGCGGTGTCAGAGTCATTGAGGTGGATGGTGTCGGTTCGATCGATCAGATATTTACGAGGATTGTTCTTCTCCTAGAGGAAGCGATATGACCGAGGCACGTATCATTACGATGAAAACTGCTGTAGATTTCGACAAAATGGCGATTGCCGGAGCCGCGGTTGCTGCTGTCCACCAAGGTGTTCGTAATGCTGCACACCCCGGAGTCACTACTGCCGAGCTCGATCGAGTTGCAGCCGATGTGCTAAAGCAGCACGGTTGTCGGCCCTCCTTTCTGGGATATCACGGTTTTCCTGCGACGATCTGCACTTCGCCAAACAACAGCATTGTCCACGGTATTCCGGGAAAATATCGTCTGGCGGAAGGCGATGTTCTTTCTGTTGACGCTGGCGCTATCTATGAGGGATGGCATGCTGATGCTGCGTTCACCATGGCCATCGGAAAGATATCTGGGAAAGCAAGGGAACTGATAGAGGTCACCGAAGCCGCGTTGTGGGACGGACTTGTTCACGCAAGGGCAGGTAACAGGCTCGGAGATATCGGCCATGCGATAGAGTCTCGAGCGCTTCCGCTTCACTATGGGGTAGTTCGTGAGTACATAGGCCATGGAATCGGACGGCAAATGCACGAAGCGCCCAATGTCCCCAACTATGGAAATCCAGGGAGCGGCCTCAAGCTTAAAATTGGAATGGCGTTGGCAATCGAGCCGATGTTCAATTTAGGTACTGAGGAAACCAGATTGCTCGATGACGGTTGGACAGTGGTCACCAGCGACGGTGCGATTTCAGCTCATTTTGAGCACACTGTGGCTGTTACGGAAGAGGGTCCCTTGGTGCTTACACTTCCAGAACCGGAGCTGTTGTGAGCGCCATCTCGCTCTTCTTAAGATGGAGCTCCGTTGTGCCTGCTGCTCGATCGTTGCAGATGAACCAACGGTCAGTAAATTCAGCGGACGTTGACGGTTAGGAAAGCGATTCCTTGACTTGCTGAGCAGCAATGCCCCCTCTACAATCTCGAATCCGCCCCACTTGGGACGGCTTTTCGCCCTGGGCGAAACCATAATGGTCGGGACCGTATCCCTGGTTGCCGGACCCCCCCCAGGATTTGAATTCGATTGCCCAAAAATCCAGATCCGTTTTTTCCCGTACGTACGAAAAAAACGGCTCA
>CAJWGC010000113.1 GCA_913031525.1 uncultured Acidimicrobiia bacterium
GAAGTTTCGGCCGCGTTCGGCTACTCCATCGGTTCTCTCCGTCGCGAGATGCAACGACATCATTATGTACTTCAGTCGCTGTTCTACCAGGTAGCGCTTCATCGATACCTCCAGTGGCGCCTTCCGAACTACGAACCAGAGTTTCATTTGGGCGGTTCCGCCTACTTGTTCGTGCGCGGAATGTATGGTCCGGAGACCCCGATTTTTGAGGGGGAGCGATGCGGCGTGTTCTGGTGGAAGCCGCCTTTTGAGATGATTTGTTCTGTGAGCGAACTCCTTTCAGGGGAGGGCCTGTGATCTCCTTTGAGGATCGAATCGAGCGTGCTGCGTCGGACCCGACCGTTGTCGTTGAAGCGCCTGGGTTTCTCGCCGCTTTTAACGACGCAGGGGTTCTTTTGCCGGGAGATGTATATGCAGCAGTTGGTATCGCCAAATTGCTAGGTGAGGAGGATGAAGTAGCAATTCTTGCCGCGGCTTTGGCGGTACGAGGAATGCGCATCGGACATGTCGCTGTTTCTCTGACGACATTGCAGGATTCGGTCTTTGTCGAGGATGGCGATTCGTCGAAGATCGATGATTTGCCTTGGCCGTCCCCAAAGGAGTGGTTTCTAGCGATTGAACAGAGTGTTCTTGTGGGTGACGCCGAATCTCACCGTCCTCTTATTCTCGACAATGGGCTGCTCTATCTCCAGCGGTATTATCGTTACGAGAAAACCACAGCGACGCTGCTGCTATCTCGCCTCGAAGACCCTCTTTCGTCCTTGCCTACAGCCTTAGAGGCTCAGCTCGATGACCTGTTGTCCTCCGATAAACAGAATCAGCGATCTCAGCAGAATCGCGCGGCGCGTATTGCCCTCAGTGGGAAGTTGTCAGTTCTTGTAGGAGGTCCTGGGACCGGGAAAACGTATACGATCGCAAAGATGCTCCAGGCGCTGGCCAGGCTTTCTGATCGAATATTTCTACGCGTAGCGCTCTGTGCGCCTACGGGTAAAGCGGCGGCCCGTCTTGGTGAAGAACTAGCGCAAGTTGCTGGGGATGAAAAAGATCCTGTTGCGAGCGGTCGACTCGCAAGCGTTAATGTTTCTACTCTGCATCGGCTTCTTGGATCGGATGCTTCGGGTGTTCGTTTCCGCTACGACCAGCTAAATCTGCTTCCGTACGATCTCGTCATCGTTGATGAAGTGTCGATGGTTTCGTTATCCATGACGGCCAGGCTTCTTTCGGCTCTTCGTCCCGATACCGCGCTTGTGCTCGCTGGTGAACCTTTCCAGCTCGAGTCGATTGAGGTTGGAACAGTTCTAGCGGATCTAGTTGGACCTTGTGTTCGTGATCGTGACTTGCCGGTCAGTAAATCGGCTATGGCTGGTCGTGTGATTACGCTCGATCGTGTCCACCGATTTCGTGAAAATAGTGCTATCGCGGCATTCGCAGCGGCTATTCGCGATGGCGATGTCGATACCGCGATCGCTGTATTATCCGCTGGAGAAGAGGGGCTTGAGTGGATATTTGACCGAACTATCGGTGCGTTTGACGACTTGCTCGATCGTGTCCTCGCGCACCGGACACAGGTTGTCGAGCTGGCCTGCCAAGTTGGCAACGAAGAAGCGGCTCTCGACTCGCTTGCCGAATTAGCAGTGCTGAGCGCTCATCGCAAAGGACCGAACAGTGTTGAGGAATGGCGTTTAAACATCGAAGGGCAACTTCTCCAACGTTTCCCAGATCTCAATCGGAAAGGTGACTGGTATCCAGGACGTCCGGTGATGATCACTAGAAATGATCGCAACCTCCGATTATTTAACGGGGACATAGGTGTTGCGGTACAGACATCGAATGGGTTGAGAGTGGCATTTCGACGCGACGAGGTAATGGTATTTCCGCGTTCTTATCTAGAGGAATATGAAGACGTGCATGCTCTCACGGTTCATAAAAGCCAGGGAAGCCAGTTTGGAGAGGTTGTGGTGTCCCTTCCGGGAACGTCTTCTCGCCTTCTTACTCGTGAGCTTCTCTATACCGCAGTCACCCGAGCCAGTGAATCAGTGGTGGTTGTCGGAGAGCAAGATGTAATCAGGAAAGCCATCGAGCACAAGCTAGAGCGCGCTTCAGGTCTCGAGGCACGCCTATGGGAATAGAGCGGACTGTTTTCGTGCGCTTCCTGACATTCCTAGGACGGTGGTACCCTGCCGGCGCGGCGACGCTGAGGAGTTGTGAGGGTGGAAATCGATATCGGTATCGCTAAATCGGGTCGCCGAGCCTGGGGTTTCGACGATATTGCGATTGTTCCTTCGCGGCGGACTAGAGACCCAGATGATGTCAATCTGAATTGGGAGATCGATGCCTACAGATTCGATCTCCCAATGATGGCGTCGGCTATGGATTCTGCGGTTAGCCCGGTGACTGCTATCGAGATCGGCCGTATCGGGGGGCTCGGTACTCTTAACCTTGAAGGATTGTGGACTAGGTATGAGGATCCCGCACCGATTTATGCCGAGATCGCTAGAGCCTCCGACGACGAGGCTACTCGCACGCTTCAGAAGGTTTATCAAGAACCGATCAAGTCCGATTTGATAGGGCGACGAGTGGCCGAGATGAAAGAAGGAGGGGTGATTACTGCTGCCAGCCTCACTCCTCAGAATATCGAGCGCTATCACGAGCCTGCTGTTGAGGCTGGTCTCGATATTCTTGTGATCCAGGGAACTGTGGTGTCGGCTGAACACGTCTCTACCCGAGTTGCGCCTCTCGATCTCTTCAAATTCATCGCGGATATCGAAATGCCGGTGATCGTTGGCGGCGTAGCTTCCTATTCAGGTGCGTTGCACCTAATGCGTACTGGAGCAGTGGGCGTTCTTGTAGGTGTCGGTCCCGGAGCAGGGTGCACTTCACGAGCTGTACTGGGTATAGGTGTGCCACAAGCAACCGCGATAGCCGATGTAGCCGGAGCTAGGACTAGCTATTTGGAGGAGACAGGGCGTTATGTCCATGTGATTGCTGATGGCGGAATGCGCACCGGTGGGGACATCGCTAAGGCGATCGCTTGTGGCGCTGATGCCGTCATGATCGGATCTCCGATCACCGCGGCCGTTGAAGCTCCGGCTCAGGGATACCATTGGGGAATGGCGACTTTCCATCCGACCTTACCCCGCGGAACTCGTGTGAAGACTGGCCAGCTTGGGACCATGAAGGAGATTCTTGTTGGACCTGCTCATGAGAACGATGGGAGGAGGAATATCTTCGGTGCGCTTCGTGCTTCTATGGCGACCACTGGTTACGCAGATGTCAAGGAATTCCAGAAGGCGGAAGTGATGGTGGCGCCCGCCCTTCAGACCGAAGGGAAGCGGCTCCAGAAGAGCCAGGGAGTCGGGATGGGCTGATGGCGTTGTCTACGGACCGCGCCTACGATCGTGTCCTCGTTGTTGATTTTGGCGCGCAGTATGCGCAATTGATTGCTCGCCGAGTCCGCGAGGCCTGTGTCTACTCCGAGATCGTGCCACGAGATATCACAGCCGCTGAAGTGCGTGCTTTGCGTCCGGTTGGTCTCATCCTTTCTGGTGGCCCGGCGTCGGTCCATGAGGCAGATGCTTACGGGATTGATTCAGAGATATTCGAGCTTGATATTCCGATACTCGGCATCTGTTACGGGCACCAATTGATTGCTCAAAGTTTGGACGGAGTAGTGGTGCAAAACGATGTGGCTGAGTATGGAAAGACTGATCTTGAAACAACATCTGGATCGTTGTTATTCCGCGATCTCCCCCAACGGCAGGCTGTATGGATGAGTCACCGCGACGCTGTGGCTGCGCCTCCGCCGGGTTTTCAGGTGACAGCCCGCACTGAAGACTCTCCGGTCGCGGCCATGGAGGATCTTGATCGAAAGATGTTTGGAGTGCAGTTCCATCCCGAAGTGGC
>CAJWGC010000114.1 GCA_913031525.1 uncultured Acidimicrobiia bacterium
CAATAAAGGCGCCTTTTAAAACACCCACGATGAGGAGATCTTTTCCTTTGTAATCACGCGAGATGGCTGCCCCCATCTCCGCGAGCCTCTCGTTGATCTCCTCAGCAGTGACCAGTACTCGGTCGAACTTCACTCCCTGATCCTTTCGATTGAGAGTTCTACAAGATCTTCGCCTTCGCCACGAGTAACACAAGCCCAACCCGCAAGGCGCGCTCCTGCTACCCAGGCAATCTTGGCACCCACAGCGACAACAGGCCAGACGGATCGCAGTCGAACTGGAATGCCCGCCTCGCTCATGGCTTCGCGAACGGGCTTCGAACCAGTGACTAGATCTATTCGCTCACCCTTCTGAGAGGCACGCACAACAGCTTCGGGAGCGAAAACACCCCGGAGTGCTTGTACGGTCGACCGCCCGAGAAGGACTTTCTGAGAAACCGCTGGTGCCTCCATAGAGAGTCGCCAAGATCCGAAAACGACTTCCATTCCGATCTGCAAGCCCAACGGTTCAGGTACTGCGGGCAAATCCAAGTAAACAGCTACAAGAGGACCTTCACGAGCCGCGGTATACCCTCCGCTAAGCCTCATACAGCCGAAGCGCCCTGCAGCTACATCTAAGACAGATCCGACATCTTTCTGGCTTCCTGGGTAGGGGGGATGAGCAAGGCGTAGCGCTCGACGTACTACTCGTGCGGCAATCGCATTCGGAAGGGTCGACAAAACCGGTGCCGGGATTAACACAGCCCCCAAATCCTCACTTAATTTAACCTCGGAAGCAAGACAATCGAGCAACGTATCATCTGAAGCGAGTGAAGCTGCAGATCGTCGTACCACCTGGGAAACAGGCACCCCGAGTCGCTTCTCGAGCCATGGAATAACCTCCATCCGAATAACGTTACGCGTATACCTCAAATCCTGATTCGCAGGATCGTCGATAAAGGGCAAACCCAATTCGATCGCAGCCCCGCGGACAATTTCAGACGGAAGATCAAGAACCGGACGAATCCATTGACCTCGTTGGGGAGCTATCCCAGCAAGACCGGTAGCTCCGGCACCACGCAGTAGATTCGTAAAGACCGTCTCGGCAGCATCCCCTTCATGGTGAGCAGTCACCACGTATTCCCCAACGAACTTCGCTTCCTCAATAGCGCGAAGCCGAACCATTCGTGCTTGACCTTCGAATGAGGCCCCGAGCGGCACTTCGACGTCCACGCGGTCGAAATCGATATTGAGCTTCTTCGCTACGTTGGCCGCGGCAATAGCCAATCGGTCAGATGCCGGTTGACCGTGATGAACATGAAGCGCTCGGACTCGGTCAGAACCGACAATCTCTTTCAACGCCCAAGCGATTGCAGCCGAGTCAGCACCCCCACTCAAGGCGACCAAAAACCGCCCCGTTTGAGGCAGTCGGCTTCGCGCCAACTTGAGCAGCCGATCGGCTGCCGTCAGCTCGTTCGCTCCAGCCACAACAACGGGTTTTCTATCTCTTCGAGGGTTGGGAGCATCGCTGGTCCTTCCCAAGCACGACTTATGGCCTTCCACCCTGCATGCCGATCCACCCCTGCAATAAACGCCGAACCGAGCTCGTACTGCTGAAGTTTCATCTCTAAACCGACAAGACGCATAAACATCGCTGACCGCGGCTCCTGGCGTCTCGCTTTGAGCACAGACGACATCATCTCGTTCGTCATCAGCTCCCGCGCTCCGATCCGATCCATAACTGCGTGCCCGTGTCCCTCGAGTAAAGACATCAAAGCTTGAACTCGGTTGAGGGTTGCTCGCTGACTAGGCGTTGCGAAAAGGCCAAATAAGCCCGACTCACTAACGAGAGGATTACCCGATCGAGATGCCTGTCGAAGCTCTCCAACAATTCGAGCCATTCTGCCCGACTCCGGTACTGCAGAATCGACCATTGTCGCAACCAGTTCGAAAAAGTACCTACGAAGCCATGGGACACCAAGAAACTGCAGCCGGTGTGTACATTCATGGAGCGCTACCCAAAACCGAAATTCATCAGATCGGAACTCGTGTCGTCGTTCCATTTCAAGAACGTTGGAACCAACGAAGAGGACGGTGTCCCCTTCGTTACCATCGGCAGTCGGAAGCACCAATTCGTACTGACCGAGAACGCGGCTAGACAACATTCCAAGAACGGCACCCACCTCGATAGCAACCACGCGACGAGCAATCTTCGACCCAATGGTTGCCCTTGATACGAGCTTCTCTTCGGTATGGCCAAGCAATACTCCAAATGACTCAACGTTGTTGGCGATCCAATCGCGACGCGATACCACAGCCACTTCAGGCATTCCCGCAGCTTGTAACCCAGTCTCGGACTCAACGAGTACCGCAGCACGAGCAACTAGATCTGGAGCCTCAGAAGTAAACCTCTCCTCATGGTAGGTCCTTTCCAAAGGGTACGACCCGGCAAGCCGATCAGCGACGCGACAAGCCAGGCGCCGGTCAAAGTCACCTCTTGTCATCGGAGGCTCGACGAGACAGGCATTCCATGAAGGTACTACTTGAAACTCTTGAAGAAGGGCAGCATCGATTCTCGCGAGAAAATTAACGCATGACGCGATATCGCCCTCGTACGCGCACTCCGTAGTAGCCAATCGAGCCTACGAGCGCCGCAATCCCAAGAAGCATCACGGTTGGTACAAGAAATCTGGACGTCCACGGATCCTCCTCGCTCTGAACTTCCGCAGGAGGGGCTTCTACTGCCGGAACCTCACCCTCAACTGGTACAAGAGAGGTGTCTGCAACTGGAGCATCATCATCAACCACGTCGGTGCCGGCCAGAGCCACAGGCGAAACGCCCAACGTCACAAGGGCAAACAGCAGCAAGATAAGAGCGAAACGCACCGTCGGCAGCATACGAGCAAGACTAGAGAGCCTCGAGCAAGGTGGCGAGTTTCAGCTGAGTCGGAAACTCTGCTGACCTTCTCAGTGCCCGGGCGCAACTCTCCCGCGTATACGAGGAAACTTCGTCGGAGCATGCACAAAACAGTATTCCCGTCGGTTGTATCTGGATAGTCGCGTATGGCAATCTCCAGCCTCACACGTTCGCTGCTCGGAGTAGACACGAGGGGCTCGATTCCCCTTGAGCGGCTGCCGTCCTTTCAATACTTTCTCAGTCATTCTGTAGAAAATCCTTCTTCGACTGGGAGCCCGGCATCGACATAACTCTGTCGCGGCTCAGAATCTCGTTATCAAAACAACGTGTCGCAGCAGATAAATAGTTCCGTTGATGACCTTCTATATATACATTCACGCGTTCTTGAATCAGGTAATGCGAAATTCCCCAGAACAATGGACAGCCCTGCGCAAAAAGACGTACTCACTAGCCAACCTCTAGGAACATCGCCGAGATTACCCGCGGCCGCTTAGCCTGCTAAAGCAGAAGGATTTCTCGCTTTATAACGCTACGATTCCGAATCCCGCCGGGGTAGCTCAGTTGGTAGAGCGACGCACTCGTAATGCGTAGGTCAGGGGTTCAATTCCCCTCTCCGGCTCGAGGCCTTCACCTCTCAACCTGAACAAATTGATCTGGCATTCCTTCCTTTCCCGGCTGACAGGCAGAAAGACCAAAACAACAATGAATTCGTTTCTAGGTAAAAACTATCTTGAGGCCAATGATGGATTTTCCAATAGATATCGCTACTCCTACTACCTGGATCGCCCGAGTCGGCAGAAACCTAAACGTCGCTGCTGAGATCGGAAAATAGGTTGGCCAGTGCCAGTTGAGGACGTTGATTCGAACGAAGAGCATCGATCGTCTCGAGTACGCGATCAGCGTTACGTATCGCGCGAACAGGGTGCAGGCTGACAAAGGCTTTCGGCGGCACGTCAATATGGCGGATCACCGCACCGAACTGGGCGGCAGCGGCATCTCGATAGAACAT
>CAJWGC010000115.1 GCA_913031525.1 uncultured Acidimicrobiia bacterium
GAAACGATCTGGCATGACCGGATACCGATCCGGTGCTGTCGTCGGTGACGCAGAGGCCGTTAGCGCGTTGCAAAAGTTACGAACCGCCACCGGAACGACTTCTCCAGACTTCGTACAGGCTGCTGCATCGGCGGCGTGGTCTGACGATGCTCATGCTTCGGAAAGGCGGGAGATCTTTGCTGAGAAGCGAAAGATTTTGAGGGTCGCTTTTGAAGAGGCGGGACTTGAGATTGTCGCTTCTCGTGCCGGGCTTTATCTATGGGTTCGAGTCGAAGACGATCTCAAAGCCACGGATTGTTTGCTCGATGAGGGGATTGTGGTATCACCTGGAAGGTATTTTGGTGCTGGTGGCGAGGGGCATCTGCGTCTTGCCTTGGTTCCGACGTTAGAAGAGTGTGAAGCTGCGGCAGCGGCAGTTATAGAGGTGTTGTCATGAGCTCAGATCGGGAACTGATTGAGGCCGCTTACGTTGATCTTGCTCTGCTAGAAGACGCTGCTGAAGCTGTAGCGCGCACGATCGCCGGATTGGACACAGGGACTCTTCGCGTCGCTGAGAAGTCTGGGGATGAATGGATCGTTAATTCCTGGGTGAAAGAGGCAATCTCTTTGTATTTCCGCATTGCCGATATGGAGATCATGCAGGCTGGAGTGCTCGAGTTCTATGACAAGATTCCACCAAAAAGAAATCTTGAATCTGCTGGAGTGAGAGTGGTGCCTCCGGGCGTGGTCCGATACGGAGCGTTTTGCGAATCTGGTGTCATCGTAATGCCGGGGTATGTCAACATTGGTGCCTACGTCGGTTCCGGGACCATGGTCGACACTTGGGCGACAGTTGGGTCCTGTGCCCAAATTGGTCGCGACGTACATCTCTCTGGAGGAGTCGGGATTGGAGGTGTTCTCGAACCCCCGGGAGCACGGCCAGTCATTGTCGAGGACAGCGCTTTCGTCGGAAGCAGATGCATTCTTGTGGAGGGCGTAGTTGTGGAGGAGGGGGCGGTTATCGGTGCGAACACCACGATTACCTCTTCGACTCCGATCATCGACGTAACCGGACCAGATCCCGTAGAGTTGAGGGGTCGAGTGCCAGCTAATGCGGTTGTGGTCCCAGGTACGAGATCAAAAGAGTTTCCTTCAGGATCGTACCAACTCCAGTGCGCTCTGATCATCGGAAGGCGCTCAGAATCTACCGATCGTAAAACCTCACTTAACGAGGCTATGCGTTCATTCGGGGTGCAAGCGTGAGCGATCTCATCGCAACGCTGCGGTGGCTTGTAGACATTCCTTCTGTCACAGGATCAGAGGATCGTATTGCAACCGGTGTTGCTGAGAGACTCCTCCCGGTTTGGGACGTCAAGGGAGTGCAAAGAATCGGGAATTCTCTCGTAGTGGGAGAGCGCACCGGACGGCCCCTGATCAGTCTTTATGGGCATCTTGACACAGTTCCTGAGCAGGAAGAGAACAGAGGATCACATGAGGAGGGTGGGCGCCTTTACGGACTCGGAACTAGCGATATGAAAGCCGGTCTCGCCGTCATGGTGCATCTTCTCGAAGATGCGAGTATTCGGAATGGCGCTTACGACGTTATTGCTGTGTTTTACGACAGCGAAGAAGGACCTTTTAACGAGAACGGTTTGATCGATGTATTAGAACAGGAATCCTGGTTGAAAGAGTCAGAGTTCGCGATTGTGCTCGAACCCACAGCTCTTCGTCTCGAATTGGGATGCAATGGGTCGATGAACGGTGATGTTGTCTTTCGCGGTGAGGCTGCTCACAGTGCTAGACCATGGTTAGGCGACAACGCTATCACTAAAGCGGGTGGATGGCTTTCAGCTCTCCATGAGCGCGAACCGAGAGTCGAGATCCTCGAAGATCTTGAGTTCCGCGAGGTCGTGACGGTCACGCGGGCGAATGGTGGGATCGCCAACAATGTAGTGCCGGCTGAGTTCAGATTGAACATAAACTACCGGTTTCCTCCATCGCTTACTGTTGACGATGCCAAAGTGCGGCTTCGTAGCATCGCAGCCGATGCTGACGATTTGCGTATCCATGACGCGGCTCCAGCCGGGCTCATCCCAGAAGCTAATGAGCATTTGGTGCGTCTCGAACATTTGCTGGGTGGCGAGCGCTTTCCCAAACAGGGATGGACAGATGTGGCGAGGCTTACCGAGTTGGGCATACCGGCGGTTAACTATGGTCCCGGCGATCCTGCATTAGCTCATAGGGTTGGAGAGTGGGTACGGTTGGCAGATGTTGAAGTGGCGTATGAGGTGTTGCGCTGCTTCTTAGGTTCGTGATCGAGTTTTTACGTTGATGGGGACTATCGATGTGCGGTGGAAGAAGTACTCAACGGCGGGCCCCACACCGAGAGCGAAGAACACTGTGCCAGCTCCTACCGTGCCACCGAGTAGCCAACCTGTTACTAAAACCAGACTTTCAACGATGGTTCGAGTTCGTCGCATTCGGTAACCCCTGCGCGCAAAGGCTGTCATAAGGCCGTCGCGGGGTCCGGGACCGAATCCTGCTCCTATATAGAGCCCTGAACCCATCCCAACGAGCCCGATGCCCCCGAACATTGCTACCCATTGCCACGATGTTGAACCGGATTCTTCTGGCAAGATCAGCATGGTGATGTCGATAACGATTCCGATGATTAATACGTTCATCACTGTTCCAAATCCCACTTTTTCCCGGAGAGGAATCCAGCCCAAGAGCACGAGGCCTCCAGTGATGATGCCGATTGTGCCAAGCGGAATCCCGGTACGTCTTGAGATTCCCTGATGGAGGATCTCCCAGGGAGGGAGACCCAAGTTTGCGATTGCTGTTAGTGCGATTCCAACGCCAAAGAGCGTGAGGCCGCTGAACAGGCAGGCCAGACGCTTGAGCAGCACGATTCTGGTACGGGAAGAGATCATGGAGAACGAAGCGTACTGGTCAGATAATTCTCGTGGATCCATAATCTTGAGGTTTGGTCGTTGCTTGGGTGCGAGAATTTTTGGCTGTTGTCATTGCGCACTTTGTTATGAGAACGGAGACTCAATCCCAACTCCGTTACCATCGCGTGCTCATGCCAGTCGATTTCGATATCGGCCGGATTTCCCGGCTGGCCCGTATTGCGCTCACCGAGGATGAGCTCGAGGCCTACAGCCGCGAGCTAGGCGACATCCTTGAACACGCCGAACGGGTTCAAGCGCTGTCGACTGAAGGTATTCAACCGACGTCACACCCATTGCCAATGACGAACGCCTTTCGGCCTGACATTGTTACGGGGTCACTTGATCGCGACGAGATTCTCGAGCAAGCACCTGATTCCGTGGACGGCTATTTCCGTGTTCCTCGAATTCTCAGTGGTGACGAAGGTGAAAAGGATCAGGGACGATGACGGACCTAGCTGACTTGACGATTTCGGCAGCGCGTTCTGGACTTGACGCAAGTGATTTCTCAGCGGTCGAAATAGTCGATGCAGTTCTGGAACGTGCTGCTATTTCGGAGTCTCATCTTCACGCTTATCTGACCCTGAACAAGGATGCAGCACTTCGAGCAGCGACGGCTAGCGACGAGTCCAGAATGAGAGGAAATCCATCTGGGCCGTTGGACGGTATTCCGATTGCTCTAAAGGACAATATGTGTACGAGAGGTGTAGAGACGACCTGTGGCTCCAAGATGCTCTCTGGTTATCGGCCCCCGTACGATGCCACAGTTGTTCGTCGTCTCGCAG
>CAJWGC010000116.1 GCA_913031525.1 uncultured Acidimicrobiia bacterium
GTGACCCATGTCCGTCGGGGTTCTCGCCATGACGACACCGGCTTGTTCCAGAGCAACAATTTTTTCGGCGGCAGTCCCTTGCCCGCCGGAGATAATCGCACCGGCGTGCCCCATTCGCTTTCCGGGTGGGGCTGTTGATCCTGCGATAAATCCAGCGACTGGCTTGGTCATATTCGCCTGAATCCAAGCTGCAGCTTCCTCTTCGGCAGTGCCACCGATCTCACCAATCAGTACCACGCCTTCGGTAGAGGAATCTCCTTCGAACATTGAGAGGCAATCCACAAAATCAGTTCCGTTGACAGGATCGCCTCCGATTCCAATTGCTGTGGTCTGCCCAAGGCCAGTCATAGTGAGCTGATGTACCGCTTCATAGGTAAGAGTTCCAGAACGACTCACAACTCCGATACGACCTTGCCGATGAATATATCCGGGCATGATCCCAATCTTGCATGCCGCGGGTGTAATAACACCAGGGCAGTTAGGGCCGAGGAGCCGCGTAGAGCGGCCTTCAAGATAACGCTTCACAATCACCATATCGGAGACGGGAATACCCTCCGTGATGCAAACGACAAGATCGATTTCGGCGTCGGCTGCCTCCAGAATAGCGTCAGCAGCAAAAGGAGGAGGAACGTAGACAACTGATGTAGTGGCGCCAGTCTCGGCAACAGCTTCAGCCACAGTACGAAAGATGGGCAATTGCCGTGAATATGTGTCTGGCCTCCCTGGAACGCCAGAGCGATCCGTGGATCCTTCGAAGAGTTCAGTCTGGCCCGCCCGACTGGGATGCACTGCGCCAACCATTCGGGTCCCATAAGCAATCGCGGCTTCAGTGTGAAATCGTCCGGTCTTACCCATTCCCTGGATAAGAACGCTGGTTTCTCTATCAACGAGGACGCTCACTGGGCACCCTTTGTCAGAGCTAGAATCTTCTCCGCACCATCCTGCATGTCGACCGCGCTGACAAGATTGAGATCTGATTCGTCAAGAATCTGGATACCCAGTTCGACATTAGTTCCTTCAAGTCGCACAACAAGAGGGACCTCGAGGCCGATCTCCTTGACTGCGGCAACAATTCCCTCGGCAACAACATCGCAATGCATAATGCCTCCGAAAATGTTGACGAATATTCCTCGCACGTTGGGATCTCGAGTGATGATCTTAAATGCAGCAGAAACCTGGTCTTTATTCGCGCCGCCTCCGACATCGAGGAAATTGGCTGGTTCGCCACCAACATATTTGATGATGTCCATAGTTGCCATTGCCAAACCAGCACCGTTAACCATGCATCCGATGGTGCCATCCAGCTTGATGAAGCTGAGCCCGTGATCCGAAGCTTCGATCTCAGCCAATTCCTCCTCTGCAATATCGCGCATAGAGGCTATGTCTGAATGCCGATAGAGGGCGTTCGCCTCGAAGCTCATCTTTGCGTCGAGCGCCATTACCTCGCCACTCTCAGTCACCACAAGTGGATTGATCTCTATGAGATTGGTGTCGCGAGCAACAGCAGCAGCAGCAAGATTCTGGAAAAATCGAACCCCGTTACGTAACGAGTCATCATTCAGCCCAAGGCGATATCCAAGAGAACGCGCCTGGAAAGCACGCAACCCGAAAGCCGGATCGATCTGCATCCGAAAGACCTTCTCTGGACTTCGTTCTGCCACCTCCTCGATTTCGGTACCGCCCTCCGTAGAGGCCATGACGATATTTCGCGACGTTGCTCTGTCCAGCAAAACAGCTACATATAGCTCCCTAGCAATATCAACACCCTGCTCGATGTAAAGGCGACTCACAATCTTTCCGCCCGGACCTGTTTGAGCGGTAACAAGAGTTGAGCCAAGCATCTGACCAGCAACCGTTCGCACCGCTTCCTCCGCAGCATGAATCCCACCATCCATAGCGTCGGTTACGACCTGGACGCCAGATACATCGGGATGCTCGACAAATCGGCCTTTCCCTCTTCCACCGGAATGGATCTGGGCCTTCACTACGACGACTGAACTCTCTGCTTCCTCGATGATCGGCCTCACCGCGGCCACAGCATCATCGACACTCTGCACCGCTCTACCCAACGGAACCGCGATTCCATTCTCAGAAAGGATTTTTTTTGCTTGATATTCATGGATGTTCATGGTGGAGAACCGTCTTGAACATCGATGTAGCCGTGATACTGAGCGAAATCGATCATCAACATGAACCTAGGTTTTCGTCGACCCATTGGGTAATCACGGATAACGGTGTCCCAGGTGTAAAGATTTCAGATATCCCAGCAGTTTTCAGCGCTGAAATATCTTCGTCCGAAATAATCCCACCCCCGAACACAACAATATCTTCAATCCCGCGCTGATCGAATAGTTCGACGATCCTCGGGAAAAGAGTCATGTGAGCTCCCGACAGTGCCGAAAGCCCAACGCCATCAACGTCTTCCTGGAGAGCCGTCTCGACGATCTGTTCGGGAGTCTGATGCAGGCCAGAGTAAATCACTTCACAACCTGCATCACGCAGAGCGCGAGCAACTACTTTGGCCCCACGATCATGGCCGTCGAGGCCGGGTTTCGCGATGAGGACGCGGGGCGGCATGGTTTAACCAGGTTAGTCGCCAACAGCGTCATCGATTCAACGTTTGGGAATCGCACGTTTCCGCCCAGAAAAACGCGCTATCGATTGGTCAAACACGTTCGAGCGGAGCCCAGGCCAACGCTAACCGCTTATTCCCCTGTGCCTCGAAATTGACGACCGCTTCAGCTTGATCCCCTGTCCCAATCACCTCAAGTACGACCCCCTCACCCCAATGAGAGTGTCGGACTCGATCTCCCGAATCGATTTCATTACGGCTAGATGAGTCAGTCGGATCAACCGAAGGTTCAATTTGCTGACGAACCCGGTTCGCTTCATGGATGAGATGATCGGGTATCTCATTTAGCAAACGACTCGCCGGATTGTAATGATTGGTGCCCCATAGGTTACGCGACCAAGCATGCGTTAAGTAGAGCCTTCGCATCGCCCTCGTCATACCGACGTAACAGAGCCGCCGCTCTTCTTCGAGTTCCTTCGGATCGCCAAGTGACCGCATGTGAGGAAATATTCCATCTTCCATTCCGGTCATAAAAACCGCCGGAAATTCAAGTCCCTTGGCATTATGAAATGTCATCATCGTGACAGCTGAGACATCCGCGAGATTATCGATGTCGGTGACCAGGCTGATTGATTCAAGAAATCGCTCGACTTTTTCCATCCCGCTCAGAATCTCCCAATCGGCGCTACCAAGAGTTGCCGGTCCCAAATCTTCGAAATCAGCCGCTGCTGATACGAGTTCTTTGAGATTCTCCTCTCTTCCCATCGCTTCAATAGTGCGCTCCTGTCGAATCCAGTCGAGGTAGCCAGTGTCATCGAGAATTGCTTGCAGCACAGTCTGCGGACCATTAGCGGCCTGAGAGCGAAGGTGATCGATAAGGCTGACAAACTCAACGATTGACTGTTTCGCTCTATTCGACAACCTCGCATTGTCCTTTGCCTGTACCAGGGATTCCCAGAAACAGAGACCCTCTGCCTCGGCATAACGATCTACATGACTTACTGACGTATCGCCGATCGCCCGCTTCGGTGTGTTAACAATGCGCTTAAGTGCCACAGTGTCGAGGGGATTGATAGCCGCTCGTAGATAACCCAGTGCATCTTTCACTTCCCGACGGTCGTAGTACCTAAG
>CAJWGC010000117.1 GCA_913031525.1 uncultured Acidimicrobiia bacterium
GTGAGCAAGCCAATCTCGCTCACGATTGCCGACTCTCCGGTCGCGATGAATCGAACGCTCTCACCGTGCGCGAGGGAACCATCAACTACACGCACGTGGCAGACAACTCCCCGATAAGTGTCGTAGTGAGAATCGAATACAAGCGCTCTAGCGGGAGCTTCTGGGTCGCCAGACGGAGAAGGTAGGTGTGAAACGATCGCTTCTAACAAATCGATTACGCCATCCCCCGTTTTGGCAGACACCGCTAGCACATCGGTTACATCTCCGCCCAGCACAGCCGAGAGCTCGCCAGATACTCTCACTGGTTCAGCAGCCGGAAGATCAATCTTATTGATAACGGGAATGATCTCTAGCCCGTTCTCTATCGCTAGATAGGCATTGGCGAGAGTCTGGGCTTCGATGCCCTGGGAAGCATCCACTACTAACAAAGCACCTTCGCACGCGGCAAGCGAGCGAGAAACTTCGTAAGCGAAATCGACATGACCAGGAGTATCAATAAGATTCAACGAGTATTCCAAGCCGTCCCTCGCTGCGTAACACAAAGTCACAGCATTGGCCTTGATCGTGATTCCTCGTTCACGCTCCAGATCCATCGTGTCGAGTATTTGGGCACGCATATCTCGTTCAGCTACAGCACCGGTGAACTGCAGGAAGCGATCCGCCAAAGTCGACTTGCCATGATCGACATGGGCGATGATGCTGAAGTTGCGGATGCGCGCTTGTTTGCTCATTACACTGACCAAGGAAGGGGCGCGCATTGTATAGGAGCTTGAGCCGCGCTAGTGTCTCGTCGGTTTCTATCCTTATCGTAGAACGAATTCACATGGCCAATATTCAGTCACAAATAAAACGTAACCGCCAGAACGAACGCCGACGACAACGTAACCGGGCGTTACGTTCTGAAATTAGAACGAGGACCCGGAATGCGCTCGAGGCAGCCAATACTGGCGACGCTGAGGCATCACAAGAAGCGCTTCGTCTTGCCCAAAAACGAATCGACCAAGCGGCCAACAAGGGCATCCTTTCGCAAAACACCGCTGCGCGCCGTAAGTCTCAACTTACTAAGCAGGTCCGTTCTCTAATCGATTAAATCGGAAACCACCATGACGGAAATCCCGAAAACCTGGCTAACTCCGACAGCGCACCTCAAGTTGACTGAGGAATACAAATCCCTCACTCAAGAAGGAAGGGAAGCGATTCGAATACGGATCGCAGAGGCCCGTGAACATGGAGATCTCCGCGAGAATGCAGAATACGACACTGCAAAAAACGATCAGGGTTTGATGGAAGCGCGTATCCGCGAAATCAGGTACATACTCGACAATTGCGAAGTGAGCGAAGCGACCAATTCTGGATCAGTCGAAATCGGCACAATTGCCACAGTACGAAATGACGAAGGAGAAGAGCTCGATATCTTCATCGCAGCAACCCACAATAAGGACACCAGCATGCTTCTTGCCTCGCCTGATAGCCCTCTCGGATCAGCGCTGCTCGGTGCTAATCCCGGATCAACTGTGACCTTCAAGGCACCGGGCGGAAGTTTCGAATATGAAGTGTTGTCGATAAGGGCATACGAGGATTAGCTATCCCTTAACGTCTAACACCTCCATACCATCGACACAGCGCCACCGTAAGGCGATCCATTGTTACTCGATGAGTGGGCTCGGGACTCGTTTTGAGTGCGATATCTGCTTTTGCCACCGCTCGGAGAGCTGCCCGTAGATCTTCTCCTTTAATCTGTTTCCTCTGGCGCCAGACCTTCTGCATCCCGAATCCGCGCCGACCGCCGTCTAATTCCACAAAAGATTCATAATCCGCTGAAGACGCAGCGAGGGCGCGCCTCCGGAGATCTGTCGTGACGACAGCTAACAATGTCAATGGATGCCCATGAAAAAGGAAATCCCCCAAACGGCGCAAAGCTTCTCCGCGGTCCCCTGAAGCCAAAGCATCCATGTAAAACCAACTTGGCTCATCCGGCCGGTTGCGAAAACGATCCCTGACGGAATCACCGGTAACTTCTTCGCCAGATGCAACGAGCTGATCAAGTGCCTGACCAAGCGATGCGATGTCAGTTCCGAAACGGCTGATTAGAGCAGCGACAGCATCGCTAGGCAGTTTCAACTCTCGGTCCCGAGCCGCGACCGTGACCCAATCCAAGGCGGACCTCTCATTGAGACGCTTGACCTTGATCGTTGTTCCAAGATCCTTCAAGGTCGCCCCAAGTGGAGCTGGGATTGCCCCAAAGGAGACAAAAACAGCCACTACTGCGTCACCATCGGCCAGTGATACAAGTTCCGCCAAAACTCCTGCTTCAACTTTGAGGAGAGACTGCGCATTCACAATCAATATCCCCGTTCGATCGCCGAACAACGACCCACTCTGCAATGCTGGTATCGCGTGTTCTATCGGAGTCCGTAACCCGCCATCCGATCTACTCATCGTTCCTTTAGCCGGAACATCAATGCGAGTTATCTCTGTAATACCGTTCTTTGCAAAAACCTCTCGAGCTCTAGCCAACATGAGCTCTCTTTCCCCAGGGCCAGCTTCCCGGGGACCACTCACAGCCACAATCGACGACATCGTTGCAGGGTAATGGCCTTATTCGAAGTGGTGCCAGATAGCTTAACTTTCCCGATAAGAACAACGATTTTCCGCTTCTCCCTCTCATGATCTAATTTTCCTGATTACCTGTTAGAGAACTGTCAACGGACCATTGCAGAATGGCTGGAAATTCCATCAGCGGAGAAGACGCCTCCTTCAGCTCTATCCTTGATTGTCAGGCTCTTGCACAGCGCTTCTAGGAAGACAAGCAATCTTTCAAAGAGCCTTCCGTTAGAAGAAACGCATGGAGACGGAAAGAGCCTCTACGGCATTCTGAGCACGATCGACAAAATCGACAATTTCATCTCCCCAGAAGAGAGCGATAGTCGCGGTGAGATTGACTCCGGAGTGAATCAGAATGGGAACGCTGAGTGTCCCATACTTCTGCGCAGCCCACCCAAGCACAAGTCCTATAAGAAAAAGACCTGGGAGCGCAAAGAGAGCGTCGAGATCAATCAAGTGCACCAGAGAAAAAGCTGCGGCGGATATAACAATGGCAGTTGACTTTCCAAGGCGTGTCATCAACCAAGAAAACAAAACTCCTCGGAAAATAACTTCCTCGACAATAGGGGCCATGGCCACAAAAACCGCGGCCAGTACGAATCTGCCCAGAAAATCATGTGTGGATTCGGCAAGACCGACCACCTGCTGTTGACGATCAAGATCCTCAGCGAAGAGTTGGAGAACCGGAGCGACCACTAACGCAACAATGACCTGCAGAGCCAGGCCGCCGAAGATCCAGTGAGAATGACCCGCTCGGATCTCAAAACCGACATCTCTCCTCAGGCGACCAGTCCCTTCTCGTTGAGATAAGACATAAACAACCGCCATTGCCGCTAAGCCTTGGCCTCCTATTGAAATGGCGAGTCCAGCGGGATGATCGACTGGGTTATAACCGAGAGAGATCGCGACCACGGTGGCAACTAAACCACCGACAAACCATGCCCCCAGCACGGTAAAAAATTTGCTGCCCGTCCAAATCCCACTGCCAGGAGATTCCCTTTGCTCTCGAATCCACGACTCGGGAGGAGGAGGAGGAGGAGGAGGGTCAATTCGAAAGTCCCCCATC
>CAJWGC010000118.1 GCA_913031525.1 uncultured Acidimicrobiia bacterium
GAAGATACACACGATAAGTTTCACCATCGTCGATCACGTAGAGCCCGTCCTTTGTCCCCGCGATGTTGTAGCCGAGGACGAGGAGCGCATTTCGATCAGGGATCTCCGCTAAGAGGTCAATGCGTTCCAAGTTAAACGCCAATTTGTAGTCTTTTTCCCCGATAGGACTTCGACCGAGAATATGGATTGCCATTTTTCGGCCTTCGCCGGCAAGGATGGCTTTGGCTTGATCATGACGGGTTGGGCGATTCACCGGACCGACAGTACAGGTCCAAGTTCGATGATGGGTCTAGAAACTGAACGGTACCTCACGAAACGGTGGGCTTATAGGAAGGCCGTGCCGATTCAAATTTTGAGATGGCTTTCTCATGGACGAGTGTTTCGCCGATGTTGTCTAATCCTGCAAGCAGGCGTTCCTTAATGTGCGCATCGATCTTGAACGACGCGGCGAAGTTGCCACTCTTCACAGTCTGTCCCAGAAGGTTGATGGCGATTTCATTGTTGGGATCTTTGGCTTTTTCGAGCAGAACGTTTACTTCCTCCTTGTAGAGGATCACCGGGAGTAGGCCGATATTGATGCTGTTGTTATAGAAGATGTCACCAAAAGCTGCGGAGATTACAGCCTCGAACCCCCAATCCTCGATGGACCATGCAGCGTGTTCGCGTGAAGACCCAATGCCGAAGTTCGGTCCGGTCACAAGCACTTTCGAATCCGCATACTCCATTCGATTAAGCACGAAGTTTTCGATCGGCTCGTCCTCGTTGTCGAAACGCCAGTCGTAGAAGAGGAATGGTCCATATCCGTGACGTTCAACCCGTTTCAGGAATTGCTTAGGGATGATCTGGTCAGTATCGATATGCGCCCTCGGCAGGGGCATCATCTTTCCTTGGATAGTCTCTATTGCCTTCATATCCAGTTCCGTACGTCTACGAGCCGCCCTTCGACTGCGGCAGCTACAGCCATCTCCGGGCTGACTAGATGGGTTCGTCCATCTCGTCCTTGCCGACCTTCGAAATTACGGTTTGAGGTTGAGGCACAACGTTCTCCGGGCATGAGTATGTCCGGATTCATGGCTAGACACATCGAACATCCTGCATCACGCCATTCGAATCCTGCTTCTTTGTAAATACGGTCTAAGCCTTCTTCTTCGGCCTGGAGCTTTACCAGTCCTGAACCGGGAACGACCATGGCTCCGACTCGAGGGTGGACTTTCTTGCCTTCAAGCAGGCGGGCACCTGCTCGTAGGTCTTCGATTCGGGCGTTTGTGCAAGATCCAAAGAATACGCGGTCAATCTCGATATCGGTGATCGCCGTTCCAGCTTCTAGGTCCATGTATTCCAGAGCTCGCAATACGGATTCCTGTTCGTGATAGTCGTCGTAGTCGTCAGGCGAGGGAACACGTTCGTTCACTGGAGCTGTGTGTCCGGGATTGGTACCCCAAGTGACATGAGGGGCCAGGGTGGAGCCATCGATATCGATCTCTTCATGGAACCTTGCTTTTTCGTCGCTCGGCAGGCTCTGCCAATATTCGAGAGCAGTCGCCCACTCGACTCCTTGCGGTGACATATTGCGACCTTCCAAGTATTCGTAGGTCGTGTCATCGGGAGCAACCATTCCTGCTTTGGCGCCTGCCTCTATGGACATATTGCATACGGTCATGCGTCCTTCCATGGAAAGGTTTTCGATCACCATGCCTCGATATTCGATGACATGGCCAGTTCCTCCGTGAACCCCAATGTGGCTGATGATGCTAAGAATCACGTCTTTGGCGGTGACGCCGAGAGATAGTTCTCCGTTCACATTGATGGCCATTGATCGCGGTTGACGTTGCGGAAGTGTTTGGGTAGCAAGTACGTGTTCTACTTCGGAGGTCCCGATGCCGAAGGCGAGAGCTCCGAAAGCGCCATGGGTGGATGTGTGTGAGTCACCGCAGACGATTGTCATTCCTGGCTGAGTTGCGCCTTGTTCGGGTCCGATCACGTGAACGATCCCTTGACGCGGGTCTCCGATTCCGAAAAGCGTGATTTTGTTACGTTCGCAGTTATCGACAAGTGTGTCGATCTGTTTTTTTGAAAGCGGATCAGTGATACCGAGCGCCTGATTGATAGTCGGTACTCCGTGGTCGACGGTACCGAGAGTTAGATCAGGTCGTCGAACGCGTCGATTGGTCGCGCGCAGGCTATCGAAGGCCTGGGGCGATGTCACCTCATGAATGAGATGCAGATCGACGTACAGCAAGTCCGGTTCGTTGGGGATGCTACGGACGACGTGATCGTCCCAGACTTTTTCGAACAGTGTGCGAGCTCGCGCCATCTACGCCTTCTCCAGCGTTGAATACGAGATGGTAGCGGTTGAGGACTCTGGCACTACGGGAACGTATCGGTTGCCGTCATTTGGTGTAGGTGCATGTTGATGTTTAGGACGATCCTTGCTATTTCTCTTAGGGGGTGAGAGTCGCGTCATCCCTTAGGTCGTCTGTGATCTTGGCGAGTTCGCGCATTTTGAGTACTACGAAGCTGGCATTATGAATTCTCGCGAGGTATCCCGGCGCCACGATATTGTCGATTCTGCCTGGATCCATTAGTAATCCTCCAGCAGCGAATCTCATGAGATCGGCAGCGTCAAGATCGGTCCATGTATGTTCAAGAAGGATTTCTAGTAAACCAGGAAGAGCATCGACTCCGCGCTCTTGGAGCATCTCCATCGCAGCGAGGATGATCAGACCTTGGTTGATTGTGCGCCCCAGATCTCCCCCGGGAATGGTCTTGCGTATGCGGGCTAGTAGCAATGTTCGGTCGGCATCTAAGAATTGTTCTCCGGCTCTGTAATTCGGCTTCTTGTTTCCGGTGGATATTCTTCGGTCCAGTGTGATTTGTAAGCCGCCGATGTCGGCGATCAGGTCAGTGAATCCTTGAAAACCGGTGACGACGTAACCGCTGACAGGAAGCTTCGTTAACTCTTTTGTAATACCGAGCATGATTTCAGGCCCGCGTGTAGACATCATGTTGGTGAACTTCATGGACCTTCCTGGCAGGCGGTGAGAGGGAAGGCCGACCTCTTTGTTGGCATCTTTGATTAGTTTCTTACTGATCTCAGAGTCACGGGGAAATCCGATGAAGGTCCCCGAGTTTGCGCTCGGAGCCAGAGCCAATACATGAATGCTATCGGCCCGTAAGCGCTGTTGGTTTTGGCCAGGGCGGGCATCGGAGCCGAGAACTAGAAGAAAGAGTGGCTCGAGGCCGATCCACAGTGGATGATTTTCGAAGAGAGTTCCGACAATTTCCCAGCCCGCTCCGGAATCCGCGGCAAATAACACGTCCTGATCGATATGGATTACTGCAAATGACTCTCGATCTGCTACGGATCCGGTGACAGCTCGGACCGTACGTATTGGAGAGAAGGGGATAGCCACTGTTCTCAGATGTTCTACGAGATCGTTAGGCAGTTCGTTAGTCGGATAGGCCCCATCGGCGAGTAGGCGATACGCATCGGTGACCAGAATCTTTAATCCCGAAGGTAGTTCTCCCTCGAGATGAACAGGAGGGAGGGGAGTCAGCGTTTCGAAAGTGATGGTTGTGGTTGTGGTTGTGGTTGTGGTTGTGGTTGTGGTTGTGGTTGTGGTTGTGGTTG
>CAJWGC010000119.1 GCA_913031525.1 uncultured Acidimicrobiia bacterium
CCTGGGCCATTCCGTTACCGACAAGTCTGTCAAGGTAATTGTCATCTACGGCGCCGGAAAAAACTTCTCTGGGGGTCACGATATTTCTTCGCCCGGACGTGACATCGAGGACTCTTTTCCTCGAATTGCGTCTCATTGGTGGGATCACTCAAACAAGCCAATCAGTGAATCCATTTACATCCGCGAACGCGAGGCGTATTTAGAAATGTGTAGAAGGTTGAGAGAAGCGCCAAAACCCACGATCGCGATGGTCCACGGTGGATGCGTTGCCGGCGGTTTGTCAATCGCCTGGGCCTGCGATCTCATCATGGCCAGCGAAGACGCATTCTTCGCTGATCCAGTAGTGCGGATGGGGATTCCTGGAATCGAGTTCTTCGCCCACGTTCACACGCTCAATGCCCGCCTTGCTAAAGAAATGCTGTTCCTCGGGGACCGGATCTCAGCGGGTCGTGCCTACGAAATGGGCATGGTTAACCGGGTCTTTCCATCAAACCAACTCCGAGAAGAAACATTCCATATTGCTTCACGAATCGCCGATAAGCCCCAATTCGGACTTGCCCTCGCCAAGCAGGCCGTCAATCAAGCAGAAGATATCTCTGGACTACGCGCTTCGATGGATGCAGCTTTCGGACTTCACCAGATCGGCCACCTCCACAACGCCATGACGAGTTCGGATCACATAGGAGCAAAAGACCCTAAAAAAATCGCCAAAGAGATGGAATAAACTCTCTCAAGTTGATGAACTCCAAACAGAGCAAGAAGATAATTCCCTCATGGCGGAGATACTCGCGATAAATTGGAACGAACCGGGAACAAAAGCGGCCAAGAGAGACTTGATGAAGATAATGAACACAAAAGGAACGAAGCTCGTAGTCGTGACTAACCAGGAGCAATCCATCGATAAATTGCTCCACATCGCGCACCAATTTTCTACGCAACATCTCGACCATCATCACCTCGACGCGGAATCCGTTTAGTCATAATGGCCAATCACAACTTACGTGACCGACTAGAGCACCTGGCGCTGAACTTCACCAACAACACCCAGTGGCGCAGCCCCGATCTTCCAATTTACGAACGCGGCGAGGGTTGCTACCTGTGGGATATCGAAGGGCGCCGCTGGCTCGATGGCCTGGCCGGCTTATTCGTGGTAAACATTGGGCACGGACGAAAAGACATAGCCGAGGCCGCCGCCAATCAAATGTCTCGACTGGCTTACAGTCCAGCCTGGCAGGCAGCGCATCCTCCCGGCATCGAAGCTGCCGAACTCATATCATCTCTCGCCCCCGGAGATCTCGACGTCGTATTCTTCGTATCGTCCGGTTCAGAAGCCGTCGAAACGGCGATCAAATTCGCCCGCCAATACCACGCAGCTCGAGGCGAGCCCTCGCGCACCAAGGTAATAAGCCGCCGCGACGCCTATCACGGAACGACCATGGGCGCCTTGTCAGCAACAGGTATGGCTTCACTGCGCAATTTGTTCGAACCGCTACTACCTGGCTTCTACTTCGTCGGCAATACGCTCGAATACTCTGATGCTGCCTCGGCTGCAGCAGCAGTTGAACAAGCCGTTCTGGACCAGGGCCCGGAAACTGTGGCCATGATCATCGCCGAGCCGGTACAAAACGGTGGTGGGGCGATCGTTCCGCCCGACGGCTACTGGCAACTTCTGCGTGAAATCTGCGATCGTCACGGAATTCTTCTCGTCGCCGACGAAGTCATCAACGGCTTCGGCCGGCTCGGAACATGGTTCGGAAGCGGCACACTAACCAAAGCTATACCCGACCTACTCACCTTTGCTAAGGGAGCCACCTCTGGCTATGCCCCCATCGGAGGAGTTCTAATGAGAGGACCCGTCATGGACGAGATAATGGATCAAGGGGTACCTTTCAATCACGGGGCGACGTGGGGCGCTCACCCCGTCGCAACAGCCACCGCTGTCGCCAATATCACAGCCCTAAAAGAAGAGAAAGTGCTCGATAACGTGACCCGCAATCAGGACAAGTTTCGAGTACTCCTGGATGAAATCATGGCAAACCACACGTCAGTCCGAGATGTTCGTGGGATGGGTTACTTGTATTCGATCGAGCTGACTCATAACCGAAGCACCGGCCAAGAACTCGACACTGCTCAAACCGCTGAAGCCGTCAATAATCTGCTTCCTCGACTGATTAGAGAAGCGGGTATCGTGATTAGGGCCGACGACCGAGGACTTGCCAAACTTATGCTGTCACCCCCGTTGATCGCTGAAAAAACGGTTCTGGAAGAACTTTGCCATGGTGTTGATCGGGTCCTATCGGATTTCGAGACATGGCTCCAAAGCTGAACGTCCCCGTTGGAATCGTTTTTCCTCAGGCCGAAACAGCCGGCAACGTCGTTTTCGCGAGAGAGTTTTCAATCGCTGTCGAGGACCTCGGCTATGATCAGCTCGTCCTCTATGAACATGTCCTAGGGGCAGATCCTGCTCATCACACTCTCAGCGGCCCGTACACCCACAGATCTCCCTTCTGGGAGCCTTTCGTCTTCTTTTCTCATGTTGCAGCGCTGACAAGCACAATAGAGTTCGTTCTCGCCGTCCTGGTTCTTCCCCAGCGCCAAACCGCTCTAGTAGCGAAGCAAGCTGCCACTCTGGACCTTCTGTGTAACGATCGATTCCGACTCGGCGTAGGGGTTGGCTGGAACCAGGTCGAATACGAGGCCCTCGGTGAGAACTTCAGGACACGTGGAAAGCGGATCGAAGAACAGATTCCGCTGCTTCGTCGGCTTTGGCGCGAAAATCTCGTCACTCACGAAGGAAAGTTCGACGCTATCCATCATGCTTCAATTCTGCCGAGACCCAATCGAGATATACCAATTTGGTTCGGCGGTTGGTCTGACCGAGTACTCGACCGACTAGGTAGGCTCGGTGACGGATGGCTGGCAGCGACAGGAAGCCCCAAAACCGCGCTTGGTCGCAATCGGATCCTCCGACCAGAAGACTTACAACATCGGATTGAGCGCATTAAGCAATCGGCCGAACAGTCTGGGCGTGATCCAAACGAAATCGGAATCAGCATGCTTGTCAGCGCCGTCGGCTACGAAGGAACCGTGATGCCTTTCGATCCCGGAGAGTGGGTGGAACGAGCTACCCAATGGGTAGAAGCTGGAGCTACCGAGATTATCTTCGCCAGTGTCGATCTCGATTTCTCTCCTAACGATCATCTCTCCGTGGCAAGGGATCTGGCTTCGGCTCTGGACTTGTGACCTAACACCGCCTGCGCTTCATTAAGAAATTCATGTCGTGTTCCATGACAGTATCGCCACGCTGATTCACGACGGTGTAGTGAATCACGCAGCGACCCGCAGCCTACTGGGGCGAAAACGGGCCCCTCTCTCAAGGCACTCCCCCTGTGGGCAGATTCGGCGAGCCAGAAGACGTCGCTTCTGCGGTACTGTTCTTACTGTCTGATCTTGCCTCCTTCGTAACAGGAGAGGTCTTAATCATCGATGGAGGCTCCTCACTCCAGCGTTGAGGCAACATTGCATAACGAGAAAAAGACGATCCATGGGCTTCTCAGTCGACTGGAACGGACTAGCGCGTTACGGTGACATCCGCCCGGAGGTGATCGAAATCAATATGATCCAAAAATT
>CAJWGC010000120.1 GCA_913031525.1 uncultured Acidimicrobiia bacterium
ACAGAACGCTTGAAAGGAATGGGATTTGGCGGAAGATCCGCAATACACCCTGCACAAGTCGCCATCATTAATGAGATCTTTACCCCTACTTCCGAGGAACTGACGGAAGCTCGCCGCTATGTGAGCGCCTACGACAGTGCCGTCGCCAAAGGCCACGGGGTTATCGTCGATGAATCAGGCCGGATTGTCGACGAAGCACTGGTAAGAAGGTCTCGTCGTCTCATCGCTGAATATCCCACCGCGTAAGGACAGAGTTTCACTATTCAGAACAACGCGTTAGTGGCGGTACTGGAGAAATGCCATGACTTACGCTAGCTCAGCCATCAGCGTCCTGACGCCGGTACCACAACCTGTGCTTCGTAACGTTTCTAGCAGATCTCCAGGAACCATAACCACGTTGCTTCGGGTAACGTTGTCAAGGAACTTAGCGTCCAGCTCCGCATCGGTCAGTGGTGTCCGCGGACCTCCTTTCGAGTCAACGATTCGATATTCAGCAGGCTGCGGATCGTCTGTCCAAATCCGCAAAACCCCCCCGAAGGCGTTCGGAAATCGCTCCGAAGCCACCGCATCCTCGACACATTCGACAAGACCAGCAAGCCGCAACCGAAGAGGATCCGAAACCATTGCATCGGTAAAATCTTCGTGACCGACCCCAAGACCACTGCCCGCTGCCAACGCCGCGGCCACAGTGAAAGGACCGCTGAACTTGGCTGCGTACCCCGTAGCCGGTGCTCGTTTCTCTTCAATCGGCTCAGCAATGGTTCGCAACGTTGGCTCTGGAACACCGAGCTGAATTCGCCTGATAGATCCTATGTCGACACCCTGTCTCAGCGCTTCCAGCGCACCATCTATTCCGGCATGCGTGAAGTGATTAGTGGGATAAGGCTTGTAATGGACTAGTGGAAACTCCCAATGTTGTCCCAGACCGTTAGTAACGGGATCAATGCTCCACCGATCGTCGGAAAAAGCTTGAAATAGACCAAAACGCCCTTCGAGAACAGTCGGAGGACCCGTTATACCGGAACGAGCGAGTTGCGCTGCTGTGACTCCCGAGTGAGCTGCCCAGCCGTTATGTAATCGTTTGACTGTTCCACCAGTGCGATTGGCCTCGAGCAGACCAGCGCCCATGCTTGAAGCAATACCGATGGCATTCGCGAGTTGATGGACGCCAAGATCGTATAGGCATCCCGCAGCAACGGCAGCCCCTAAGGTCCCCAGGATGCTTGTTGCATGAAGCCCCCGCTCGAAAAACACATGGTTTCGAGATTCCACGTCGTATGAAGCCATACCAAGCCGCACAGTGGCCTCTAGCCCTACAGCTACTGAGGTCAACAACTCGTCTCCAGAAGCGTCCACTTCTTCGCCGACCGCAAGAGCAGCGGGAATCACCGAAGATGAAGGATGAACAATCGAGGGAAGATGAGTGTCGTCAAAGTCCAAGGCATGAGCCAAAGTACCGTTTATAAGGGCTGCCGATGTCGCCGAAAGCTGCAGACCACTACCAAACGTCGTCGACGTACCTTCTCCTCCCCAAGCAATCACTGTCTCCTCCACCGCCTTGGCGGTCGGATCTCCTACAGCAGCTAACGCTACGCCGATGAGATCAACCAGTCGGTTGACGACGTCACCGGCGAGCTCAGAAGACAAACCAGCAATCGAAGTTTCCGCCGCAAAACGACTCAGGCGAATAGATGCAGTTTCACCCATCGAGAATCGCTATCGGACGAACAGGCGAGCCAGTAGCGCCAACAATATTGAGAGGAGAGGCCACAAAGGTAAACGAACCCGATACCAGAGATGCCAGCCTCCTGAGATTCATCACTTCGATTATGTGAATTCCTCTTTCGACGAGCAGAACGCGATGCACCGGTAACAAAGAGTGCCCTGCTCCGGGTTCAACAACCTCGAAGGCAATCGTCTCTGCTCCGGCAATCCGAATCTCACGCTCAGAGAGCCAGGCTGCCGCCTTCTCTCCTGGACCCGGCGCACCGTCAATCTGGCCTCGAAAACGCTCTGGGTCATTCCAATACTCATCCCATCCACTACGAATCAGTACTGCATCTCCTGGCATAACAGAAATTCCAGCAACTTCCTCGGTGCGCTCAAGATCTTCCGCAGTGATCTCGTAAGCAGGGTCAAGAACATTGACCCCTTTCATGCCGGCCACATCAAGTAACACCCCTCGGCAAACAATTGGATCGACTGTATCGACTCCCATCTCACTAAACCCCATGTTCGAAGTAATGTCGGCGGCAACAACGCCTCCATGGAGCAATCCGTTGTGAGAGACGTGCGCTAAGGCGTCTAGATGTGTTCCTACATGGCCGCCCATGACAATGACCTCATTGGAAGCTGAACCGCCATCTGGCCTTACGTAATCCCCATGTCTACGCATCAGCGACATCTCGAACCCTGGATGATTCGGTGAGACAGGCATTCCACGATGCCAGGGCTGGGCTAGATCGACAACTGTGCCCTTGTATCTCGAATCACAAGTCACGATCACACCACTCCCTTCAGTCGGAGTTCTTCAAGGTCCTCCAAAGAGAGACCCAGTTCGCCTCGGTATACCGCGTCATTATCTTCACCCAGGCGCCTGCCTGTCCAAGCTATCTCACCAGGGGTCTCTGACATTCGGAACATCACGTTCTGCATCCTGATATCCCCGAGTTCAGAATCGTGAACAGTGGTAATCGATTCAAGAGCTCGGTATTGAGGATCCTCAAGAATCTGCGTGATGTCATAGATCGGAGCAATCGCAGCGTTTGCCTCTTCGAACCTTTCAATGACTTCATCCAAATCGTGTCGCGCGATCCAGCCACCAACGATGTCATCGAGTAAATCAGCATGCTTCGCTCTACCAGCACCGGACGAGAACCATGGTTCGTCAATGACCTCGGGGTGTTCCACTAGGTGCATAACCCGCTCTGCAATGGTCTGAGCGCTCGTTGAGACTGCTACCCATCGATCATCGCGCGTAAGGTACGTATTGCGTGGTGCGTTGTTCACTGATCGGTTCCCGGTGCGCTGTTGGACCACTCCGAGCTGGTCATAGACCGTGGCATGAGGCCCAAGCAACGTCATGATGGGCTCGATAATCGCCACATCAAGCACTTGGCCCATACCGGTTCGTTCTCTGTGACGTAGGGCCATCAAAATAGCACTCACGGTCGCGAGGCCAGCGATCCCATCAGCTAGACCGAAGGGAGGCAGTGTTGGGGGTCCGTCGGACTCACCCGTCAAGCTAGCAAAACCGCTCATTGATTCAGCAAGAGTCCCGAATCCTGGACGATTTCTGTATGGGCCGAATTGCCCGAATCCGGTAAGGCGAGCGATGACAAGTCCCGGATTACTTTCCTGGAGGGTTTCGGGCCCAATACCCCACCGTTCAAGGGTCCCTGGCCTGAAATTCTCAATGAGTACATCCACATTCGCGACAAGCCGAGTGAATAAGCGCTGGCCCTCAGAAGAACCTAGATAAAGGGTGATCGCGCGCTTGTTACGGCTGAGCATTTTCCACCAAAGCGGAACTCCATCCTTGCTGTGACCGTGATTTCGCACCGCGTCTCCCTGAGGATGCTCAATCTTGAGGACATCAGCCCCGTAGTCAGCAAGGACGGTGGCG
>CAJWGC010000121.1 GCA_913031525.1 uncultured Acidimicrobiia bacterium
TCCGCGATGCTCAGCCAGGCCAAGGCAGAGGCGAAGGCGGCCTTCGGCGACGACACCGTCTACATCGAGAAATATCTCTCCAACCCGCGCCACATCGAGTTCCAGGTCTTCGGCGACGGCAAGGGCGGGGCCATCCACCTCGGCGAACGCGACTGTTCGCTCCAGCGGCGCCACCAGAAGGTGCTCGAGGAAGCCCCCTCCCCGGCGCTCAACGCCGAGCAGCGCAAGGAGATCGGCGAGATCGTCCTCGTCTATCAAAACAGCCCTGGCCTTAGATCCTTCAGAAGGTCCTACAATGCCGCGATTTTCTAAGATATCTATAACTCGTCCTGCACGAGCAAATCCGATTCGCAATTTGCGCTGAAGCATCGACGTCGAACCCAACTGGCTCCGCACCACCAGTTCAATTGCTTGACGAACGATATCGGGATCTTCGCCATCGAAGAGATCCAGTTCTTTTGCCTGGCTCTGCGCAACTTCGAACACCTCAGCATCGCGATACTGCGTTTGACTTTGCCCGCGCACCCAGTCGACTACAGCACGGATCTCTTCTTCTGTTACAAACGCGCCCTGAATTCTCTCAGGTTTCGGATTGAGCGCTGTCACTGCCAGCATATCTCCAAGTCCGACCAGCTTCTCAGCACCAACCGAGTCGATGATGACTCTGGAATCAGTCTGCGAGGCTACAGAAAAGGCAAGACGAGAAGGCACGTTGGCCTTAATAACACCAGTAATGACATTGACCGAAGGCCGTTGTGTTGCAAGTACAAGGTGGATCCCAACGGCCCGAGCCATCTGGGCGATTCGCACAACCGAATCCTCCACCGCTCGACCAGCCACCATCATGAGATCGTTAAGTTCGTCAACTATCACCACTATGAACGGGAACCGATCGAACGCCTCTTCCTCCAACATGCCTGAATCCCATTTCTCGCGGTAGCTTGTGATGTCGCGGACACCCGCATCAGCAAGTAGCTCGTAACGCCGCTCCATCTCCGCTACAGCCCACTGCAATGCATCAGCTGCCTTCTTCGGATTAGTGATCACACGTGTCAACAAGTGCGGCACATCGTTGTACTGACTAAGTTCGACTCGCTTGGGATCGACAAGAATCATCCTCACTTCTTCTGGCCTCGTTCGCATGAGAAGCGATGTCACCATCGCGTTGATGCAAGAGGACTTCCCTGCTCCGGTGGCACCAGCGATGATGAGATGCGGAAGCTCGTCGAGAGGTAGCAAGCGAGCTGCGCCAGCAATGTCCTTACCTAATGCAACCGAGAGTGGGCTCGGGTCCATCAAGACCTCGTCATCCGCCAAGATGTCGCCGAGAGTAACCAACTGTCGGCTCCTATTAGGCACCTCGATACCGATGGCGCTCTTACCGGGTATTGGCGCCAGTATTCGTACATCAGGAGATGCAAGAGCGTAGGCAATATCGTGTGACAGTCCCGTGATACGAGAGACTTTCACTCCGGGAGCGAGTTCGACCTCATAACGAGTGACGGTGGGACCGGGAACAATTCTTGTAAGGCGAGCATCTACACCATGCTCATGAAGAGCCCGCTCCAATTCTCGAGCCGTTGCCTCGAGAGCGCGTTTGTTATGCCCGCCATTGCTCGTCATCGTCAGCAGATCGACCGGAGGAAGCTGATACCCCTTACCCAGCGACACCGGAGAGGGGGCAAGCTTCGAACGTACCGGTTGTTTCGACTTGACTTTTTTCGGTTCCGCACTCTTCTCCTGGATAACGGAAGCAGTCCGCCTCGGCGTCTCCTCGATACGAGCACGAGCTGCACCTACAGTTGATATAGCCTTCACGCTACGAAGACGGCGCCGTGCTCGGATGCGCCCAGGGGCAAGGCGCAGAACCCGCAATGAGGCGAGCAGAGCGATCCAAACATCACGGAGTGTTGCTTTTGTCACCAGCAGCGCCCCCGTCCCAGTTACCGCGACAAGTACAACAAAGGCGCCCCAAAAGCCGATCAGGCGCCGCATGGGAAACGCGACCAGCGATCCGACCGCACCGCCACGTTCCATCACGCTATCAACACTGTCGGCTAGCGACAGCGTGCCACTCATCAGATGGAAAAGCGACATGGAGCCAGCGAACAATGCCAGCACGCCGACTGTCATCCTCCCGTAGTCAGCTTTTGGCATTGCCCCAATCATCGAATAGCCAATCACAATCAACGCCAAAGGAACGAAAATGGCCCAAACCCCAAACACGAAACGGAGTCCAGAAGTAGCCATCGACCCGACTGGTCCAGCGAGATCAAAAAAGGAAAGTAACAATAGAGCAGCCATAACGACGAGAAGAAGGCCCCAGACATCGTCTGTCTGACGCCCAAGCCTGTTGCGGAGCCGTTCCTTCATCGATCGCAGCGCAGCGACCATGCCGGTCCGGTCTCTCGCGGATGAGGTTCTTTTGGCTCGTTTCCGCCCTCTAGCCCCACGGCTCCCAGTCCGCGTTGCCATGGATCACCAACGATACTCGAGGCCGCTCGTTGGGCAAACAACCTTTCTTGTATAGG
Organism: uncultured Acidimicrobiia bacterium; assembly: GCA_913031525.1. Classification (GTDB taxonomy): domain Bacteria; phylum Actinomycetota; class Acidimicrobiia; order Spongiisociales; family UBA5794; genus CAJWGC01. Next base: position 2,532 of record CAJWGC010000121.1, read on the forward strand.
TAAACGAGAAGAGCGTTACGTGCAATCCTTGTTATCCAGTAAAAACAACTCGATAACAATTAAGATTCGATAACGATCGGGAAAACCACTGGCCTGCGCGACACTGTGCGCTTGATAGCTCGCATCGAAGCTGATCGGACAGTACGCCGTAACGTATCTACATCGATATCTATAGAAAGATCGAGTTCATCGAGAGCACGGCGGACTCGATCAGTAACAGCGCCGTGAATCACAACAGGATCATCACTGACACCATACGAATCTACATCAGGACCGAAAAGAACTTTTCCAGTTTCAACGTCAAGGCCGATCGTAACGATCAAAGCTCCGTCTTCAGCTAGACGTCGACGGTCTCTCAGCACCTTCTCAATATCGCCGATACCGGATCCGTCCAGATATACATAGCCCGCGGTTAGAACGCCTCGTTCAATCCTCATCTCCCCATCGACTAGCACTACCACATCCCCATCTTGACAAATTTCAACCTCTGAAATGTTTGCCTCTTTCGCTAAATCTGCATTCGCGCGGAGATGTCGATATTCGCCGTGGACAGGGACGTAGGCTTTGGGACGAACCACGTTGAGGAACGTAAGTAGCTCGTCACGGGCGGCATGTCCTGATACGTGAACGGGAGAGTTACGGCCGTGGTACACCGCGACCCCAAGCCGAGAGAGGTTATTGACGACCCTCGACACCGCCACCTCATTTCCTGGAATCGGCGTGGCCGAAATGATCACAGTGTCTGTCGAGTCGAGCGTGATCGAACGATGACTCTTGGATGCCATGAGTGAAAGTGCAGCGAATGGCTCGCCCTGGCTTCCAGTGCAAATAACGGCTACCTCGGAAGGCGGCAATTCTGCAAGTTCCTCCAGAGAAACCACCAAATCCTCAGGAATCGTCAAGATCTCTAAATCGGTGGCTATTGATCTGTTGCGCAACATAGAGCGCCCCAGAAAAGCGATTTTCCGCCCAGAATCCACTACAGCATTTACCGCTTGCTGGATTCGATGCAGATGACTAGCGAAACAAGCCAGGATCACTCGACCCTCAGCATGAGCAACAAGATCTTTGATCGTTGGG
>CAJWGC010000122.1 GCA_913031525.1 uncultured Acidimicrobiia bacterium
GTGCCAGCCTGGTACGGCGCTATCGACGTTGCTGTTTACTGTCAAAGGTGACGATATTTGCTGGTTGGTTAACTATCGCCTGTCTCTCGATATTCGTCTGGAGTCTCATAGCCGTGTCGTGCCATCTCTTCGCGCAAGATGGGCAGACAGGTCTTTACCACGTCGTTGTCCAGGCGACGCCACTTTTGTCTGCGGTTCGGATCGATGCGTCGTGACAACTCCGTTTCGATTCCCATGGTCATCGGTAGGTCGAAATGTTCGAGGATGCGAGGAAAGATTTCTTTGGGTTTCTCCACGAAGTCTTCGTAGCGAATCTGCATCACGGTGTTTTCGTCCAATCCTGCCAGGTCTTCTCTCGCTTGCTGGCATGCTGCTATCCATTGTTTAGCGATGACCTGCTCGGCAGTCAGTGTTTTTAGGTCTTCGTAAATGCCCGGATAACGAACTCCCCAGACGGAAACATGACGTCGCTTAAGCAATCGGATACGGGTGTGATCGATCAAGTATCGGGCTGCATAGTGGTGAAGTTGTGACTTTGGAGTTTCCTTTAGGCGACGCCACAACTTGTGGCGGTGGATCGGGAGCCGCCATTTGAGTTCTGATGAAGAAAGATTGGCTAGCGGTTCGCGAACGATGTAGAGGTACTTTGCCTCTGGAAGCACGGCACGCACGTACGGAATTCGCATGATATTGGATGGTGTCTTCTCCATGATTCGGCGATTGTCGTGAGATCGTTGGTAACCGAGAAAACGCCGACGGATGTACTGCACTACTCGTGGAGAGGCATCCGATCTGTCAAAGCGATCGTGCCGTCTGGATGGATCGGCATATGTCCACACTGTTCTCGGTTCGAACCATGGAACGATCTCGGGGTGGATTGCAAACAGATCCTGAATCATCGATGTTCCCGAACGGACATTGCCGATCAGGATGATCGGGGGTTTTAGTTCATTGGCCGTTGGGCCACAGAGACGACTCATCAGGGAACAACAGATCCTGACACTGCAATATTGAGATTAAAAGTAACCGGCAGCGGATATCGGCCGCTAGCGAAATGTATCAGCGGCGGGGACGCGCCTGATTCACAGTGAGAGGGCGACCTCCGTAGTCAGAGCCGTTGAGGCTCTCAATAGCCTCGTTCGCGGCATCATCAGGCATTTCGACGAACCCAAAGCCACGGGATCGACCGGTCTCACGATCGGTAATAACGGCGGCGGATTCGACCTCGCCGAACTGGGTAAATAACGCTTCAAGATCTGCGTTGCTTGTACTGAAGGGAAGGTTTCCAACGTAGACGTTCACAACTCACCTTTGTCTCTGGGCAGCTCCTTGACTGCCTCCACTGTCGTTTTCTCATCGGTACCGAGCCGGGCGATAGCCCCGAAACAGCTTGCCTAAGTTAAGACGACGAGACGTACCCTAACCGAGAGTGCGGGAGAACATGGATGTTATCGATCGAATTAGATTCAGCGGAGCCGATCTGACGCTCTGAATTGTCACTCCTCTGTGGCATCCAATGATTTCTTCAAACGGGGCTGCCACAGGTCTCATCCGTCGCACCAGTCGCTTTTTGCTGTACTGAAAGATCCTTCAGAGAGAAGTCTCCTAACCAGATCCCAATTGCTCTATCGAGCAGTCGTTGGGCACTCTTTTCCTTTGGAGAGGTCAATATTGTGGAACAACAACACGATAGGACTTTATTGCGGGCTGGCGCCTCCGTTATTTCTCGAACTGCGCGTAGACTGATTTCTCTGAGAGAAGAGTGCCAATAAGTCGTTCTTTCATCGTTGATGTCGCTCCTTTGCGAGAATCGCGCGATTTTCGACTGCTGTTCGCTGGCCAGGCTGTATCTAGTGTGGGGCGGCAACTAACGGTTGTCGCTGCCCCGGTGCAGATTTTTGCTCTTACCGGATCGACGTTGATGGTCGGAATGCTTGGTCTCGTACAGTTTCCAGCATTGCTCGTAGGGTCTTTTTTCGGGGGCGTACTTGCTGATACTCGGGATCGACGGAGTATCTTTTTTTGGGCGCAGTTTTTTCTAGCAATTACTACAGCTGGTCTGGCTATTAACGCGATGGCTGCGGCTCCTTCTATAACAGTCGTGTTCGGTCTTACCTCCGCGAACGCGTTTCTATCGGGTATCGATAACCCGTCTCGAACTGCAGCCATTCCGCGGCTCGTTTCGGCTGATGGTCTCCCCGCAGCGCTCGCACTTCAAGTCTTGATGCTCCAGGCAGCAGGTGCAGTCGGGCCAGCTGCAGCAGGACTGATAATCGCAAAATCGAGCTTGGCCATGGCCTTTTGGATTGATACTGCAACCTTTTTCATTGCGATGCTGGCCGTATTTTTGATGCGTCCAATTCCTCCGCAAAACAGTATGGCGCAGTCGCGCTGGAAGGCGACGATCGAAGGTTTTCGATTCCTTTCTTCCAAGCAAGAGTTGAAAGGCATCTTCCTTATTGATATCAACGCGATGGTGCTTGGCATGCCCCGAGCACTGTTTCCTGAATTCGGTATTGAGGTATTTAGAGGAACCGAGGCCACCGTTGGTTATCTGTTTGCTGCTCCCGGCATCGGTGCCATGGTGGCTTCTCTGACCTCTGGTTGGATAGGGAGAATCCATCGATTGGGAAGAGCAACGACTATTGCTGTAGTGGTATGGGGTCTGGGTGTAGCGGGATTTGCCATTAGCCCGTGGCTCTGGCTATCACTGGCCTTACTTGCGTTTGCCGGAGCCAGTGATGCGCTCTCAGCTGTTTTCCGCAGCACGATTCTCCAATTAACGACACCAGATCAGCTGCGTGGAAGGCTCTCTGCTATACAGATCGCTGTTGTAACTGGAGGGCCTCGAATAGGCGATGCTGAGGCTGGACTGGTGTCAGGATTGTTGGGTCCGAGGTTTGCCGCTTGCAGCGGAGGAGTTGGTTCGGCCATGGGAGCATTGGTGATTGCTCAGCTTTTGCCTCGGTTCAGAGGTTGGGTTCGTCCTTCTCGATAACCGATCCAGTCGAATAGCGATTCGAGCCTATCCATTATCCAGTATGCCCGAGAGCTTGATGAGAGGCCGCAGGGGCGTCATCGATCGTAGCGCCCACGTACTGCAGAAGTTTCTCACTTCTTTCTGCTGCGCTATCGGTCGCCTTTTCTTCGAGAGAGCTAAGGCCAGCATCGGTAAAGTCCTCTCGTCAGCGGTTGCCAGAAGCTATATAGACGGCAAGAAGGGCTGGCTGCGAATACAGAAGGAGTGACGCGATGGCCGCGAGTCCGAAAGACATCAGAGTTGGTTGGATCGGTACCGGGGTGATGGGAGCATCGATGTGCAGACACCTTCAGGATGTTGGTCATCCAATTACGTTCTACACGAGGACACGCGAAAAAGCTGAAGTTCTGGAAGCCAGTGGAGCGGTATGGGCCGAAACTCCGGCAGCGGTAGCGGCAGCCTCAGATATCACCTTTGCGATAGTCGGCTTTCCTGAAGACGTTCGAGACGTTTTTGGAGGCGCAGAAGGAGAATCCTGAGGCGAAATATCGGACGCAGCTGACGAAAATGCGCCACACCGGGTTCACCAACACGGCGAAATGTATTCAAGCTTTGGAGGAGAACGGCGG
>CAJWGC010000123.1 GCA_913031525.1 uncultured Acidimicrobiia bacterium
GTCTTGTTGATCTACGCAAATACAATCCCATTATGAATCGTATACATTTGCAGGGTGGTTATGCGCTTGCGGGGGAGGTTTCTGCTCTCGGCGCTAAGAACGCAGTGCTTAAGCACATGGTGGCGACACTCCTAGCTCCCGGCGTTCACGTTCTAGAAAATGTACCCAAGATCGTTGATGTTGATCTAATGAGCCAGGTCCTCAATCACGTGGGTGCTAAATGCAAGTTCGATGAAAATCAGCTGACTATTACTGTTCCGGATTCGCCTTTTCCGGACGCACCGCTCGATCTCGTCCGGAAGATGCGCGCTTCGATATTGGTACTTGGCGCACTTCTAGCGCGCTGCGGTGAAGCTTCAGTGGCGTTGCCCGGAGGAGATGACTTCGGTTCTCGACCGATTGATATGCACCTAGAAGGTCTTGAGGCTATGGGAGCGAATTTCACATTGAATCACGGCGTGCTTCACGCCACGGCTCCGCGTGGCCTCATAGGTAAGGAGGTATATCTGGAATTTCCCAGTGTGGGGGCTACGGAGAATGTTCTTCTTGCTGCTGTATTGGCCGAAGGCACTACGGTTATCGGTAATGCTGCCCGAGAACCGGAACTAGCTGACCTGGCTCGCTATCTGCAAACTATGGGGGCAAAGATCGATGGCGTAGGCACATCGACCATCACGGTCCGTGGAGTATCCACTCTGTCTCCAGGTCGGCATATTGTCGTTCCTGATCGAATCGAAACGGGAACGTATGCCTTGGCTGCGGCTATCTCCGGAGGAGATGTGACGATAAGACATTGCGTACCCGACCATCTGCGAATGGAACTACGCAAGCTTGAAGCTACTGGAGCGGTCGTGCAAGCAGGTACGGACTGGGTGCGCGTTCAGGGACCGCAACGCCCAAATGCTGTTGATTTTGCAACGTTGCCTTATCCGGGTTTTCATACCGATATGCATCCTCCGATGGTGGCCTTGTTGTCAGCGTCTGAAGGTACGTCCGTGGTTACGGAGAACGTTTACGCTGCTCGGTTTCGTTACATCGGTGAGTTGAATCGCATGGGCGCTGATGTTCACACGGAAGGGCAGCATGTCGTCATCCGAGGTGTCAGAGAACTAAGTGGATGTGAAGTTGATAGCACTGACATCCGGGCCGGCGCTGCTCTCGTTCTTGCTGGTTTACGAGCCGAGGGCAGTACTACGGTGACGAATGCTCAGCACATTGATCGAGGTTACGAGGGTCTCGTTTCGAAACTTGCTGCTTTGGGGGCCAACATCGATCGAGATTAGGGGGGGTAAGCGTGATAGCTGGAATAAAAGGAGACCCTCTACACTCTAAGGGGAGTCAAGGATTTTCAGCCCTTCCGATGAGGAGAGACATCCGAGATGTTGGACAAGTCACAATCGCCGATCTCAATTATTGAGATAGCGTCGCCGACTGATTCTTCGCTTGCAACATCGGATTCAGGATACGACGGGGTGGTCGATCCTGATTTACTTGCAGAGACGCTTGAGTACATTCGACCTGCGTTGCAAGCTGATGGCGGAGATCTCGTATTGCTGGGCGCCAAAGAGGGACGCGTGACTATTCAGCTGGTTGGGGCTTGCGGTGGTTGTCCGATGTCCATGATGACAGTTACTGCTGGGATCGAACGGATACTGAAAGACCGAGTTCCGGGTGTTGAAGAGGTTGTTGCCGTCTAAAAAACCGACTCTCGGTCGGGTTTCTCTATCCTCGATTGCTCCATGAAGTCCTCACTTGATCCGCTCGCTCTAATTCCCGTTGCCCTTGACGGGGATCGCCGGGCGTTGGCCAGACTCATCACCATTGTGGAGAACGAGAGGCCTGGTGATGAAGACGTCCTTGCTTCGCTCTATTCGAGGACAGGTAACGCCTGGACTACAGGAGTAACCGGTGCGCCGGGCGCGGGTAAATCAACGCTCACTGATCGCTTGATTGGAATATTGCGTGATCGAGAGACCGAAGTCGCCGTTCTCGCGGTTGATCCGTCTAGTCCTTTTTCGGGAGGAGCGATTCTGGGTGATCGAATTCGTATGCAAGATCGCATAGATGACCGTGGCGTTTACATCCGATCAATGGCGAGTCGAGGACACCTTGGCGGTATTTCTGAAGCGACTCCTCGCGCTGTCGTAGTGCTGGATGGGGTTGGGTTTCCTGAGATCCTTGTTGAGACTGTTGGCGTGGGTCAGGCTGAGGTCGAGATCGCTGCGGCTGCTGACACAACAGTTGTTGTCCTCAACCCGGGATGGGGAGACTCTGTGCAGGTTGCGAAGGCGGGTTTATTGGAGATAGGGGATATTTTTGTCGTGAACAAGGCCGACCGAGATGGAGTGGGCGAGACGGTTCGAGACCTTAAACAAATGTTGGAACTTGGGCAGCACGATGATTGGCAGCCCTCTGTCGTGACAACTATTGCGACGACCGGTGAAGGTCTTGAAGAGCTGATCTCCGCTGTCTTAGAGCATCGCATGTATTTGGAAAAATCGGGCAGGCTCGCGGCTTTACGGAGGTCTCATGTGATCAGTCTGTTCGAGCAAGCCGTGAATGTGAAGATCAAACGTCAGATGGAGGGGATCCGCGGAGAACTTTGGGAGCAGATCAGCGACGATGTAGCGGCCCATCGCCTTGATCCTTGGAACGCTGCACGTACGCTCGTTGGCGATATAACAGAGTGATAGTGTGATTAAACAGAAGGTATGGCGATGATCATCCTCAGTTATTTCGCGGCCACTAGTTGCTCAAATCATGGCTGGATGCCGTTTGTTCCAGCGGTAGCTCACTGAAATGTTGCAGCGAAGCGGCGAAGGTTCGCTGCGAAAATTTTCCGCAGAATAGGACGGACAAGAATGAGTCCCACGGGGCCGCCGAGGTACCACGGTAAGAGGAGACGTTCTATCCACACGAGGGTGGTATTGGAATCGTGGGTTGTTAAGTGAAATTCTCCGGAACCTTTTACGAGGCCAACGTGAGCGACCGACATCGAGTGTGGTGGATCCCAGTCACGAAATTCCATTACATCATCGATTCGGAAAGGTCCTACTGAAGTTCGAACTCTGATTTTGGTGCCCACACCGCTTCGGACGTCGCTAACGAATTTGATAGATTCGACGTCAGACATCCAGTTGACATGTTCTTCGATATTCGCCAAGCGATCCCAGACTTCTCCTATAGCGGATCGGATCTCCACAGAGGTTTGAAATGTTCGATTCATCACATCAGGCTAGTGGTGTCCTGACATCGCTTGGGTGGAGCTTGATACGCTCCAAGCTAATGGATAGAGATAAGAGATGGATGTGGCTTCGTCGTATCGTATTTTGGCTTGCGGTACTTGCGATGATCATCGTAGGCGCGATCGTATGGCGGTTCATCGACATTGTGAGATCTGAATATCTAACGGTTGTGGTTGATCCTCAAACCGAAGTAGAGATTCTTGAGGTACGTGGTAGCCGGATTGTGCTTGCCGACGATGAAGCAGCGACTCGACAGGGAGTATGGGGTATTTCCAATGCGGATGCTTACGGCCAATTGACTTCGATTGTGTCTCGCAGCGAAGGCCGCGTTGAAAGAGGTTTAG
>CAJWGC010000124.1 GCA_913031525.1 uncultured Acidimicrobiia bacterium
AAGCTCTTCCCCAGCAACAGCGAAAATAAAATCAGTATGAGCGTTGGGAAGAAATGACCACCTAGCTCGGCTGGCCCCTAAGCCAATCCCTACAATCCCACCCGTACCAAGTGCAACCAAGCTCTGAAGAGCCTGAAGGCCGGAACCCAACGGATCGGCGTTAGGGTCGAGAAACGAACTGATTCGTTCCCATCGATAAGGTTGGGTATACGCTGCCGCAAATCCAGCGGCACCAGTCATTCCTGCTAACGCTAAGACGTGACGTAATGGAGCTGCAGACGCTGCAAGCACACCGAACGCAGCAGCACCAATAATCAGGGTCGTCCCCAGATCAGGCTGAGACAGTAGTAGAACTGCGACAACCCCTAGAGCAGCTACAACAGGCCAGAAAACATGAGAAAATCTCTCTAAATGATTCTCTCGCTTAGAGAGTACCGCTGCGAGATACGCAACAACCGCGAACTTGGCAAACTCGGAGGTTTGGAGACTGATCCAGCCAAGATCGATCCATCGTCGAGCTCCGCCGCGAACCTCTCCTAGTAGCAAAGTTGCTACCAGCCCGACAACGGCTACAGCAATGAAAACCACTGCGTACTTACGATAAAGACGATAGGGGAACTTGGCGGCAACGATAAAGACCACGAGACCCACTCCCGCAAAAATTAATTGCCGCTTGAAAAAAAAGAGATGATCTCCGGTCTGGCGTAAGGCCACAACTGACGAAGCCGACATCAAGGCACCCAAGCCCACAATCGTCAGCAGCGCGACGGGAACCAACAGCAAGATAGCCCTGCGGTCTCCAGTTGACGCAACAGCTGCTCTCGAGTTCGGAGATACTCTACGCCGAGTGGAATTCCGACTAGCACGGCTAATCGATGCAACTCTACTGGCCATGGAACCCGCACTTTCTGGCTAAGACCGCCTCAGTGAAGGCTTCCCCTCTGTCACCGTAGGAGGCAAACATGTCGAAGCTCGCGCAGCCAGGTGCCAATAAAATTGTGTCACCTGGCCTAGCGATTTCATCTGCTAGCTGAACCGCCTCATCCATCGACGAGACCTGAATAACGGTTTCTCTCCCAAATACCTCAGCAATTTCCTCCGTACTCTCCCCCATTGCGACCACACGTCTAACCGTGTTCATCGATCCCATTGGAGTTAAATCGATACCTTTGCTCTTCCCGCCAGCGAGAAGCACCACCGACGAGTATGCCGATGCCGCGGAAAGCGCAGCATGGGGATTCGTAGCTTTTGAATCATTGACCCAGCTCACGCCGTCCCAGGATCCGACAGTCGCTCTCCGATGAGCGCCCGGCTGAAAACTTTCTAGTCCGATTCGAATTCCCTCTTCGGTAGCACCCATATGACGAGCGATAGCAGCAGCAGCTACCAGATCTTCCAGAAAATCGGCGCTCAGGTCCGGTGCGGTGAAAATCGAATATCCGAGTCGCAACTTTTTTGCCGAAACACCAGCTCCATTTTCGGGAATTCTCCTACCAGAGACCGCCAACAAAGTGGCACAACTGGCGGCCGCGACACCAGCAGCTCCAGCATCGTCTGCACCGTATACAAGCAAATCCGACTCTCTCTGATTTGCTGTGATGCGAGCTTTGGCCGCTGCATAAGCTTTATCGCTCCCATGCCAATCGAGATGGTCTCGTGCAACGTTCAGAATCGCTGCACCAGAAGGATGAAAGGCCTCCGTAAACTGGAGCTGGAAACTCGAGGCCTCAACCACGATGGCATCCCACGATCCGAGTGCCACTTCGGATAAGGCGGTGCCGATGTTGCCGGCCGCGCATACTCGTATCCCCGAAGCTTCAAGCATCATCGAAGCAGCACTAACAGTCGAGGTCTTCCCGTTGGTTCCGGTGACAGCAGCGATCGGCGCCGTGACATGCCGAGCGGCGAACTCAAGCTCACTCCACAATGTCAGCCCTGCATCAAGAGTATCCACTATCGAAGGTGCTGAAGGCGGTACTCCAGGACTTGTTACGACGAGATCAACATCGCTAATGAGGCTGCGTTCCCATGTATCAGCCCAGACATATCCAGAGGATCGCATGTAGTGAGCGGTTCGTGAATCTCGATCGTAACCAGTCACGTCGTATCCAAGGTCCGTTGCAAGCTTGGCCGCAGCTTGGCCGCTCATGCCGGCACCGATCACGAACATCTTCACGGCAATCCTCCTTCGGCGGCAACGGTCCAATCCGCATAAAAAATTCCCACACCGGCCGCGACCATCATGCCGGACAGAATCCAAAATCTGATGATGACTGTTGTTTCGGGCCATCCCCTGAGTTCAAAGTGGTGGTGAATAGGAGCCATTCGGAAAATACGCTTTCCGAAAACGCGGAAAGAAAAGACCTGGAGGATGACAGAAGCCGTCACCAACACATATAGCCCGCCCAACAAAAGCAATAGAAGATGCGTGTTAGTGAGAAGAGCAAGCGCAGCAAGCACTCCCCCAAGAGCCTGGGATCCGGTGTCCCCCATGAAGATCTTGGCTGGAGCGGCGTTCCACCACAAAAAACCAGCGCACGCCCCCACTACGGCGGCAGCGACGATCGAAAGATCAAGCGCTCCCTCGACGCCGTAGAAATCAAAGTTGCGGAACTGCCAGAAAGCAACAAGAACGTATGCGCCAAAAACCAGCGAGCCTGATCCCGCCACAAGACCATCAAGACCGTCGGTGAGATTCACCGCGTTAGAAGCCGCTGTAAGCATGAGAAGCACCCAAACTCCATAGAGCCACGGTCCGAGATCCCATCCAAAGCCTCGCGTGAATGACACCTCAGTGCTCACATCTATAGCCACCACCCCAGCAGCGAAGCTAACCGCTACTACAAGCTGACCTATGAACTTCCAACGCTTGGAAAGTCCGAGGTTCCGAGCGCGAACGAATTTAGCGAAATCATCGAAGAATCCGATAAGGCCCATACCTAACAGCGCGCCGATAGCTAGCCACCCTTGGGGCGAGAAAGAGATAAAACGAAGCCCAAAACCCTCATCTGCCGTCCAGAATCGACAATGCGCTACGACGTAGCCCAAGGTGATGGCGCCAATGATGACTACACCCCCCATCGTGGGAGTACCGCGCTTATGTTGGTGGCCAGATACCTCCTCCTGTATGAACTGGCCAATCTCTAACTTTCGTAGGCGCGAGATAGCGACAGGCGTCAGGAGGATGACCGTAAGAAAAGCAACAGCTGCGGAGAATAAGAGGGATATCACGGATTCGCCCTCCGGAACAGACGGCGTGCCATCTCATCCAATCCTACAGAATGAGATGCCTTTACCAACACCACATCACCTTCACGAAGAAACCCATCGAGCACCATCAAGGCTTCCTCCTGATCTCCGACGCTTCGGGCTATCGATCCTGCGGCTTGGGCGATACCAGGATCGACTCCCACCACTATCACTGCAGCGAAATCGAGACTGCGCACCAACTCTCCGATGCGGGCGTGCTCCGACTCCTCTTCAGAACCGAGTTCTGCCATCAATCCAACAACAGCGATGTGACGGCCCTCCAAAACCGCAACTGAACGGAGAG
>CAJWGC010000125.1 GCA_913031525.1 uncultured Acidimicrobiia bacterium
TTCATCAGTAGTGAAAGAACCCACCTTGCTGAGCGCAACCCAACGACTTTCGGCTACCCCTGCCCCTGCCTCGACTTCTCCTTCAGCAAGGAATAAGAAACGTACGTCGTAATGACAATGCGAAGGCTCGTCCTGCGATGCCGGAATTCGATGAATGTCCAAATCGAAAACACCACCTGATAGAACCTCTAGATCCTGAAGCCTTGCCTCTTCCATCACCTCACGCCTAGCAGCAGCTTCGAGATCTTCGTCCGTTGGTTCAACGTGGCCCCCAGGCTGCAACCACCGATCCAGCCGAACATGGCGAATCAACACCATTCGAGAATGATCAGAGCTCAGGACAAAAGCCGAAGCTGTGAAATGACCCGGGTAAAAATGGAATCTTGAGAGCACATCGTTAGACGACTCCAATAGTTCCATCATCTCAGAATATGTTCTCGCTTCTAGAGGAGAAGGCGCGTAAGCCACGAGAAGTTCGCGCAAATCGACACGTTTGGCCATCAAGCAACGTTAGTTGCGCATGGAACCTTTCAACTTCCCTTTCGCTCAGCGCGGAAGGGAAGGACGAGGCATCAGACCAGTTCGATCTTGGCCATCTCGGCTCCATCACCGCGGCGAGGACCGAGGCGGGTAATTCGGGTATAGCCACCTAGGTGGTCGGAATAACGAGGCCCAATCTCATCGAAAAGCTTGGTAACAACTTCAGTATTCTGAATCTTCGCCAGAACCAATCTTCGGGCGTGCAGATCACCTCTCCGCGCCTTCGTGATAATCTTTTCGACATATGGACGGAGCGTCTTCGCCCGCGTTACGGTTGTATGGATCTCTTCCCCATCAATGAGAGCAGCCGCAAGGTTGGAGAGAATCTTTCGCTGGTGAGCAGCGCTGCCCCCGAGACGACTCCCTTTTTTAGGCCTCGGCATCAGATAACCGCCTCATTTGAATCTTCAGATGCCTGCAATGAGAGTCCGAGCTCGTCAAGCTTGGCCACGATCTCATCAAGGCTCTTCTGGCCGAAGTTGGTGATGTTGAGCAAATCTTCGGGAGTGCGCTCAACAAGCTCTCCGACCGAAAGAACCTGAGCACGTCGAAGACAGTTGCGAGGCCGTTCAGACAAGTCTAAGGCTTCAACGGGGAGATCCAGATCCGGCGAAGTGGACTCAGCGACCATGACATCGCCAAGTTCGAGTCCGACGCTTTCGGCAAGATCAGCGAATAGACCCAATAACTCTCGCAACGTCTTTCCCGAGGAAGATATTGCATCACTGGGAGAAAGGGCACCGTTCGTCTGAACATCGATGATCAACTTGTCGAAGTTGGTCATTGCTCCGACCTGAGTACTGTCAACCTTATAGCTGACCTTCTTAACTGGGGAGAAGAGCGAATCGATTGGTATCAATCCGATCGGTTCGTTGCTTTTCTTCTTTTGCTGATCTGCGGTTCGATAGCCCACACCGATTTCAGCAGTCATCTCAACGTCTAGACGTCCGTTCGAAGAGAGAGAAGCGAGATGGAGATCTTTGTTAATGATTTCAACTCCCGCCGGTAACTTGATATCTGCTGCGGTCAGCTCTTGCTTGCCTTTAGCCGACAGAGACAAGGTCTGAGGCTCTTCACTCTCAATCTTCATCACTATCTGTTTCAGATTGAGAATAAAGTCCACGACATCCTCCACCATGCCCGGGATTACAGAGAATTCATGCTGAACACCTTCGATGCGAATGGAGCTGATCGCAGCACCAGGAACGCGCGCAAGAAGAGCCCGTCGTAATGTATTCCCAAGTGTATAACCGAATCCTGGTTCAAGTGGCTCCACTATGAAGCGCGAACGGGTATCGGTTAAAACCTGTTCATCGATTGTTGGACGCTGGACGATCAGCACGGAATCTCCTCAGATCTGTCTTGGATACATGTCGTTTTTGGCTATTTGCTGTACAACTCCACAATGAGCTGCTCCTGAATTTCAGTGTCAATCTGCTCCCGACTTGGCAATGTAGAAACAACGATACGACGAGTATCCGTATCTACCTCGAGCCATTCAGGAGTGAGGCGGTCAAGTGTATCTATCGAGTGCAAAATTGGAAGAACGTCACGGCTTGCTTCTTTTACCGTAATGACATCACCGGATCGGACTTGATAAGACGGAATATCGACCTTCTTATCGTTCACTCGGAAGTGGCCGTGATTCACGAGCTGTCGAGCCTGAGGGCGGGTTCTAGCTAAACCTGCCCGATAAACAACATTATCTAATCTTGACTCAAGAATCTGAAGAAGATTAGTTCCAGTTATACCGCCTTGACGATTCGCTAATCGGTAATAACGACGAAACTGCTTTTCAAGTACGCCGTACATATGGCGCAATTTTTGTTTCTCTCGAAGCTGGACCATGTACTGAGACTCGCGAATCCGCCCTCTTCCGTGCTCTCCCGGCGGGTACGGTCTTTTGTCGAAATATTTCGCCTTGTTCTCGTCGAGTAGCTGCCGGGCTCGCCTACTCCGCTTGGTGCGCGGTCCGGTATAACGAGCCATCAGCGTCCCTTGCGCTTTTTCGGTCGGCAGCCGTTGTGCGCTGTCGGAGTTACGTCCTTGATTCCAGTAACCTCGAGACCCATATTTTGCAACGTCCGTATCGCTGTTTCACGGCCCGATCCTGAACCACGAACGATCACATCAAGTTTCCTCATCCCCATCTCGCCGGCCTTACGGGCAGCCTGTTCTGCTGCAACTTGAGCGGCATAAGGTGTCGACTTCCGCGAACCTTTAAAACCTACGGATCCGCCAGATGTCCAAGCAAGCACAGCACCTGTCCGATCTGTCAATGTTATGACTGTATTGTTGAAACTGGCCTTGATGTGCGCCTGGCCGTGCGGAACATTCCGCCTGACCCGACGTCTGCTTTTCTGTTGATTTGCCACGTAACCTCTCCGTGTGGGCTAATGCTTGGCGACAACCTTCTTTTTTCCAGCAATGGGCATCCTCTTACCCTTGCGAGTACGCGCATTGGTATGCGTTCGCTGCCCTCGTACAGGCAAGCCTCGACGATGTCGCAGGCCCTGATAACTGCCTATCTCAATCTTTCGCTTGATATTCTGAGCTATCTCGCGCCGTAGATCACCTTCAACCTGGTAATTAGCATCGAGGAACTGCCGGATACGGACCACCTCAGAGTCAGTTAGATCTCGAACCTTTGTATCAAGATTTATCTCGAGCGCGTGTAAAAGTTCTCGAGAACGTGAACGGCCGATCCCGAAAACATAGGTCAGTCCGATCTCGATCCGCTTCTCTCTCGGAAGATCTGTTCCGGCGATTCGAGCCACGCTATTACCCCTGTCTCTGTTTATGACGCGGATTCGGGCAGATTACCCAGACGCGGCTGTGGCGTCGGATCACCTTGCATTTTTCACACATTCGCTTGGCGGAGGCCGATACCTTCATGCTCGCTTCCAGACTAACTGCCGAGATAACGGGCCGCATTGGCGCCGAGTGCGACCCTGACC
>CAJWGC010000126.1 GCA_913031525.1 uncultured Acidimicrobiia bacterium
GGCTCAGTTCGACGCCTCACTGGGAACTCTGCGTACTGCGGTCCACAATCTGATATCGAGATTAGATGAAGACCCAGTGTGCACACTTAATCATTGAGATAACTCGACACTGCCTTGATCGACTTTCTTCAAACATCGTCTTGCTAGAACTCGATCTCCGAAACACCCGTTAGGGCCGCCCACCCTTTAGGCTCTCTGGTCATGCTCGACGCTGCCTTCTGGGGCCTGATCCAAGGACTCACTGAGTTTCTCCCAATCTCATCGAGTGGGCATCTCGTCTTGGTGCCAGCAGCACTCAATCGCGAGGGACCTGAGCTCGCCGTCTCGGCCGTTTTGCACCTTGGTACGCTCATCTCCTTACTTGTTTATTTCCGAACTGAAGTGAACGAAATAATCCGATTTACCTCGAGCGGCCGACGACTGCTTCGGCTGATAATCCTCGGGACCATCCCCGCAGTAGTACTGGGGCTGGCTTTCCGGGGACCAATCGGGACTTTGAACAATGCCCCGCGTGCAGTTGCAGTCTGCTTATTCAGCGCGGGAATATTGCTCTCAGTAATTTCTCGATTTCAGTCGGGATCAGGACTAATAGCCAACGCGTCGAGCCGAGATGCCTTGATAATGGGTTTTGGCCAGGCCCTGGCCCTTATTCCTGGCGTCACAAGATCTGGACTGATAATCGGCGCCGGAACAGTACGTTCGCTCGATCTATACGAAGCAGCGCGCTTCGCCTTCCTACTCGGCATCCCCGCCATCGCCGGCGCTGGTTCGATCGAATTCATCAACCTGGCCCAAAAGGGAACCGACATTGGAATCGAAGTGTCGGTAGGAATTGCCGTCGCCGCAGTTGTCGGATACATCTCGATCGCAACTCTGCTGAGAGTGATTCGCTCTTCAGGACTTCGACCATTCGGCCTCTACTGCATCGCTACTGGAGCACTTTGTTTCTTTCTCGTCTGAATTCAATCGTCAGCGCACTATCTATCGGCATGCAGAATTGATCGAGAGGTAGCCTTACCGCATGGCCGACAAAGAACGCTACCGAGGTACGAGCCTACGAGGGTTAACGTCAGACGAAGTCCACGATCGAATTGCGCAAGGTGCGATCAACACGATTTCTGAAGGTCCGAGCCGCACGGCTAAGGAGATCATCTCAGCCAACGTCTTGACGCGATTCAACTTCCTATTGACTGGATTGCTCCTTGTAACTCTCATCGCTGTAAGAGA
Source organism: uncultured Acidimicrobiia bacterium (assembly GCA_913031525.1). GTDB lineage: Bacteria > Actinomycetota > Acidimicrobiia > Spongiisociales > UBA5794 > CAJWGC01. The sequence goes on from CAJWGC010000126.1 coordinate 1,228, forward strand.
ACCACGTGATGCACTGTTTGGAATCGTCATGATCGCGAACGCTGGAATCGGAATCGTTCAGGAGCTAAGAGCGAAGACAATGCTCGACCGACTATCGGTACTCACCACACCTGTCGTAACCGTTGTTCGCGACAACATTCGCAACGAAATTCCTATCGCATCGATAGTGCTTGACGATCTACTCATAGTCAAAACTGGAGATCAAATTCCGGTCGACGGAACGCTTGTTAGATCAGATTCACTGGAAATTGATGAATCTCTACTCACGGGCGAATCCGATCCTGTCTACAAGAAGATCGGCGACACGTGCCTTTCGGGAAGCTTTGTCGTAGCTGGAGGAGGATCATTCATTGCTCGTCGAGTCGGAGAAACTTCCTATGCGGCATCTCTGGCTAAAGAAGCAAAACGCTTTACTCTCGTCCGATCTGAACTCCGAACGAGCATCGACTGGATCCTTGCTGGTGTCAGCTGGGCAGTAGCTCCGGTAATTATCTTGTTGGTTTGGTCTTCCTTTCGCGCCAAAAATATCCCGTTCAGTTTCGGCGAAGTGTTCGATGCTGAGGCACTGAGCTCCGCCATCGCGGGCGCAGTTGGAATGGTCCCACAAGGACTCGTTCTCCTGACTTCTATCGCATTCGCAGTCGGTGTGATCCGTCTCGGTAGAAAGAAAGTACTAGTCCAGGAGTTGCCTGCTATCGAAGGGCTCGCGCGTGTCGATACCGTGTGTTTCGATAAGACCGGCACTCTCACAGAAGCGAGATTGATAGTCCAGGAAGTGATCCCTCTCACACCCTTCGATCCTGCAGAAGCGCTCGTTGCGCTCGCTGCAGCAGAGCCATCACCGAACGCGACGGTGAAGGCTATCCTCCGATACTTCCCGTCACGCCCTGGTTGGCAAGTCAACAACTCAGTGCCTTTTTCATCAGCAAGAAAATGGAGCGGAGCGACGTTTTCTGGAGGAGATACGTGGGTTCTAGGCGCACCTGATGTCGTCGTTCCAGAAGCTGAGGAAGTGCTCGCCGCAGCCCGGAACCACGCTGCTTTGGGGCGGCGCGTCGTAGTCCTAGCTCGCACCAATATGGACTTAAGAACCGAACGACTTCCACATCGTCTGGAGCCTCAAGCACTTGTTGTTATAGGTGACCGGGTGAGACCAGATGCCACAGATACATTGCGCTTCTTCGCTCAGCAGGGAGTAGAAGCAAAGGTCATCTCTGGAGATCATTCCGCTACGGTCGGAGCGATAGCCCGTGAGGTCGGATTAGCAGGAGCACAGAATGTGATCGACGGCAGCGACCTACCCAATGATCCTGAAGAACTAGCCGATATCGTCGAACAAAACACCGTATTCGGACGAGTAACCCCTCATCAGAAACGCGCGATGGTGGAAGCACTGAAATCTCGGGGTCACGTCGTTGCAATGGCTGGAGATGGGGTCAACGACGTGCTTGCTCTCAAGGAAAGCGATATCGCTATTGCCATCGGCACGGGGAGTGCCGCTGCTCGATCGGTAGCGCAGCTCGTATTAATCGACGGAAAATTTGCGACCTTGCCTGGAGTCGTCCACGAAGGCCGCAGAGAGATCGCCAACATCGAGAGAATCGCCAACCTCTTCGTCACCAAGACTGTCTACGCGATCTTCATTGCTCTCGCCGTAGGCCTAGTCGGCCGACGTTTCCCGTTTCTCCCTCGACACCTGACACTGGTGGGATCAATCACAATAGGCATACCGGCGTTCTTCCTCGCACTGGCACCATCAGCCGATAGAGCCCGCCGGGGATTCATCAAGCGAGTCCTCAGATTTTCGCTTCCAACCGGCTTAGCTGCTGGCCTCGCAACATTTGCTGCCTATGAAATGGCAATAGCCGAAAAGGTATCTCTGCCCGAAGCAAGAACCACCGCCACATTGGTGTTAGCTGCTCTTGGCTTGTTCTCTCTTGGAATCGTGGCTAGGCCTCTTTTGCCCTGGAAGAAAGCACTCATCTGGGCAATGGCTGGCTTCTTGTTGCTCTTATTCCTTACCGATGGGGCCCAATCTTTCTTCGAACTCGAATTGCCGCGAGCTACGGTTCTCACGGCGGCAGTTGGCATTGTCGCTATTACTGGTGCGGCCATGATTGGCACCCTACGCGCTGTCGGATGGATTCGTCAGGTTCCCGAGATGCTGGATGG
>CAJWGC010000127.1 GCA_913031525.1 uncultured Acidimicrobiia bacterium
AAGGCGTTCGATATCTGCCGCAATCTCCTCTCGCGAAGCTCCCTGAGCAGCCGTGCGAACGATGGCACCCATCCCCTTAGGGCAGAGCCCAGAAACAATCTCGCGTAGACGCCGTCGTTCGTCGTCAGGAAGCCTCCTGGAGATACCCCGAACGTCCTTGTCAGAAGCCAAAACAAGATACCGTCCGGCGAGGCTTATATGGTTCGTAAGCCGAGCTCCTTTGTGGCCCATTGCATCCTTGAGAACCTGAACCATGATCGAATCGCCTGTTTTAAGCACCGATTCGATCCGTTGTTTCTTGCGTGAAACATTCATCCTGCCGTAATCAATATCTCCCGCATAAAGAACACCATTCTTCCCCTCAGAGAAATCTACGAAAGCTGCCTCCATGCCGGGGAGAACATTGCGAACCTTGCCGATGTAAACATTGCCTACGAGTGACTTCTTGTCCTCCATAGCCACGTAATGTTCGACGAGAACTGGGCCTTCAAGAACAACAATCTGAATCTGATTAGAGCCCGACCGAACGAGCATCTGTTTCCGCTGAGTCTCAGGAAGTGGCAACACATGGGAGTAATCGCGGCGCTGTTTTGAGCGGTCCCGCTGAGCGGAACGACGCTGTTGAGAAGTCCCCTTTCGACGCTTAGCCTTGGATCGTGATTTAGATCTGGAAGCCGGCTCAGTGAACTTTCTGATGGTGACGGATTCGCCGTCGACCTCGCGTACTTTGCGCTCTTCTACTGCAGCGCCACGGCGTATGACCCGGGCAGAATCTCTGCGTAGGATTCCCATGCGAATACTCCTCATTCCGTCTACGAGGACGGATAAATTGCGAATGCTGAGACCAGGAGGGATCACTGGCGAAACGTGAATTATCACTCTTATCGCGTGATCTATCGAAAACCCGCTTACTTTGCATAACACAGCAAAGGACGACCGCTGAAAATAGGAAGACGATCGACATCAGTTCCCTCGGTCGGAATTTGGGCCAGCCGTTTTCTTTGACGGCAACCCTGGTCGAGTAGTCAGAGTAGCACGACACCGCCTTTCGCAAAGTAGGGAAAACCGTTCCAAAGGAACAAACACGTTTCAGATCTTTTCGCGCTCTCGAAATAAAATCTATGTAACTGCTACAGTCGATTTCCATGCATCGCCGAGCTGACGAAGGATGGATAGAGGTTGTTTGCGGACCAATGTTCTCTGGAAAAAGCGAAGAATTGATTCGCAGAGTCACTCGGTATCATCTTGCCCGAGTCCCTACACAAACCTTCAAGCCGGCTCTGGACACTCGATACGCAGTTAGTGAAGTTGTCTCACATAGCAAGCTTTCGACAGCAGCTCAGCCAGTGCGTGACTCCGAGAGTCTCCTAAAAGCGGTCAAAGAGCAAACCGTGGTCGTCGGTATTGACGAAGGTCAATTCTTCGACCTCGGACTGATCGATGTCGCCACATCTCTAGCCATGGCTGGTAAAAAAGTCATCGTCGCGGGACTCGACACCGACTATCTCGGCCGTCCCTTTGACCCGATTCCTTCGCTCATGATGCAAGCCGAGTACGTAACTAAAAGTTTGGCCGTATGCCATCGATGCGGAGGACCTGGACTCTTCACTCAGAGAGTTGTCGATTCTGACGAACTCGTAGTGCTCGGCGGCGGGGATACTTACGAAGCTCGCTGCCGACGGTGCTACAACCCGAAAAAAACGCATCAACAAACTTGGGAAATGGAAAGTGCGTAAGTAAATCCGCTAAACCAGATTGACAGATTCCTGATGGCCGACTCCGGATCGATTATCGGATTTCTCTTAGGGAGATACCCTTTCTCCTGGAACCGAAATTCTGCGCATCCACATCGAATGTGTCATTCCTATGGAAAAGCTCATGGCGAGAAAGGCCGAACCTCCGGCACTCAAGAAAGGTAACGGCAGCCCAGTAACAGGCATCAATCCGATGGTCATACCGACATTGACGAATACATGAAACATCATGAGAGCCGCCACTCCAGTTCCGAAAAGTCGCGAGAACCGATCCCTAGCTCCTATCGCTGCGACTAATACCCGCCAAATGATGATGACGAAAAGCCCCAGGACAATGGCTCCACCCACAAACCCGAGTTGCTCTCCAACCGCGGTAAAAATGAAATCGGTCGATTGCTCTGGAACAAAGCTGAGATTGGTCTGAGTTCCCTCGTAGAGGCCTTTTCCCCAAAAGCCTCCTGAGCCGATCGCAATTTCGCTCTGTGTCTGGTTGTACTGAGCCGCGGCAGTGTCCGATGTGGGGTCCAAAAAAGAGACAAGTCGAGTGATCTGATATTCCCGCAAAGCACCAGCCTGAAAGAGTCCGACTGAACCAACAACCGCCACTACAGCGAGAAAACCAAATTGCCGAATAGTGGTTCCGCCCACAAACAACACCACGAAAGTGATGAAACCAAGAACCAGCATTGTGCCGAGATCAGGTTGACGGAAAATCAAAAAGGCTGGCAGGGCTGTCAGCGCAAGACCTCGCGCCACATGCTTCCAACGAAGGCGGTCGGGGGCAGGAGCAAGCATGGCCGCAAGAGAAACGATAAGAGCAACCTTGGCAAACTCTGATGGCTGGAATTGAAACGAGGCGACCTGTATCCATCGTTGAGCGCCCTTGACTACGGAGCCGAAAGGAGTAAGAACAAGGATTAACAAAACCGCCGATGCTACGTATACAGCGGGAGCCAAAGATCGTAGGATTCGAGATGGGATCGCCGAAGAGATCACAAAAACCACTGCTCCCATTGCAACAAAAATCGCCTGCCGGTGCATCAAAGCAGCAGGATCTGCCCCAAGAAGCTCGAGTCGAGGCGCCGAGGCTGTGTGAACCATCACAATTCCGATACCTGCGAGCGCTAGATAAGCAAGAATAAGGATCAGATCAGGACGGAGCTGCCGCTCCCGCTGCATAATCGCAAACCCCGCGCTACGTCGCTCACCAGAACTCACCGTTCCGAGTCCTCCCCCTCGCTGACTACTGTGATCGCATCTGGACCGTTCAGCAAGAATTGGAGCACTGGCTTTGCAACAGGTGCCGCGAATCGACCACCCGAGCCTCCCCGCTCGATGACGACAGCGACAACACGTTGCCCCGCCCGTTGCCAATCATACCGGCGTTACATATATTTTGAGAACTTCCAACATGAAAAACAACACCAATAGCACCTATTGCATGTCCTTGAATCATATCATCTACACCAGTTCTAATACAATAATCATTTCTAATTTCATCACCAATATTAATTTTATTTGGTGCAATTATGTAGTTTAGCAAACCAT
>CAJWGC010000128.1 GCA_913031525.1 uncultured Acidimicrobiia bacterium
ACTGGCGCCAACGGGTCATTTACGTATCGAATGGGCGGCGCGACGAATGCCAGTTCTCGCAGCGATCAGAGAGAGATTCGAGGTTGACAAACCTTTGAGCGGCAGGGCTATTGGAGCCTGCATGCACGTGACTACCGAGACTGCCAATCTTATGTTGACACTGCGATCGGGAGGAGCAAGCGTGGCCCTTTGCGCGTCGAACCCGCTGTCCACTCAGGACGACGTTGCTGCGGCCCTTGTCGATCTCGGGATTCCAGTTTTCGCTCGACGAGGAGAGGATTCGGGAATCTTTTATGAGCATATTCACGAGGTGCTCGATACTCAGCCTGACATCGTCTTTGATGACGGGTCAGATATGACCACAGTGCTACATAAGGATCGTGCTGACCAGCCGATTATCGGCGGTCTCGAAGAGACCACCACAGGGGTGATCCGTCTTCGCGCTATGGCCGAAGAAGGAGTATTGCGCTTTCCAGTTGTCGCTGTTAACGACTCGGATACGAAGCATCTATTCGACAATCGTCACGGCACTGGGCAGTCATCCCTTGATGGAATTCTACGAGCTACCAACATTTTGTACGCGGGTCGAACCGTAGTGATTGCTGGATACGGCGATTGCGGATGGGGTATTGCTGAGCGCGCCAAGGGTCTCGGCGCCGACACGATTGTCATTGAAGTCGATCCAGTACGCGCTTTGAGCGCTGCGATGAATGGGCATCGAGTGATGTCGTCGTTGGAGGCTATTCGAGAGGGCGATGTCTTTATAACTGCTACGGGCAATATTCACGTTTTTCGTGCTGAGCACTTCGAACAGATGAAAGACGGCGCCATTCTCGCTAATGCGGGTCATTTTGATGTAGAGGTTGATCTTGTTGCTCTTGAGGAGATGGCGACTGAGAAACGCCGTCTAAGGGACAATCTTGACGAGTACACCCTTGCTGATGGACGTACAATCCTTGTGGTTGCCGAAGGCCGGTTGGTCAATTTAGGAGCGGCCGAGGGCCATCCTGCTGATGTCATGGATATGTCATTCGCAGATCAGGCACTGGCTGCTGAGTGGATCCTATCTGTCTTCGAAGAACTCAGTCCGGCGGTCTACGTACTTCCAGAGCACCTTGATAAGCAGGTTGCCAATCTGAAGCTTGCGGCGATGGGCGGTACTCTCGAATCGCTTACTGACGAGCAGATCCGTTATTTGGAGTCCTGGCAAGAGGGAACCTGACGGAAGAAATTGTGAGGTCTTTTAGCCGATTGAGGATATCTCACGAGTCACAGTATTGGTCGTGTTATCTTTTCCGGTGGCATGGTGAGTGTTGATCCATCGCACTCTTGGAGGGCCATAGGAACTTTTTCCTACCGGGCTCTGCTCTTCTTTGTACGCGACCCCTTACAGCGATTTTAGAGCAGATCTGTAACGGTTCGTTATTCCATTCTTTATTTCAAGCGGTACCTCTAACATGTGACACACATGTCGGTCCTTAGCAGAGTCCTCAAAGCAGGCGAGGGCAAGCGACTGAAGGAACTACAGCAGCTGGTCGGTTGCGTGAACGATCTCGAAGCAGAGGTTAGTTCGCTATCGGACTCCGAACTTGCAGCCAAGACCGGTGAGTTCCGTCGCCGTCTTGTCGCTGGCGAAACACTCGATGATATCGAGCGAGAATCCTATGCGGTCGTGCGCGAAGCTGCATGGCGCGTTCTTGGCCAACGCCACTACGACGTGCAGATAGTCGGCGCTGGGGCGCTGCATCGAGGCATGATCGCCGAGATGCGTACCGGGGAGGGCAAGACGTTAGCTTCGACGATGCCCTGTTATCTGAATGGCCTCGGTGGCGCGGGAGTGCACGTTGTGACAGTCAATGACTACCTCGCAAGGCGCGATGCAGGATGGATGGGCAGCATCCATCGCTTCCTCGGACTTGATGTTGGACTTATTCAGGCGGAGATGCAGCCGGCTGAGCGTCGTTCTGCCTACTCCTCCGATGTCACTTACGGAACCAACAACGAGTTCGGTTTTGACTATCTCCGCGACAACATGGCTATGCGTACCGAAAATATGGTCCAGCGCAGCCATGCATACGCCATTGTGGACGAAGTGGATTCAATATTGATTGACGAAGCTCGGACTCCTCTCATCATCAGTGGCAGCGTTGGAGAAACTGGGAAGTGGTATCGCGATTTCGCACGTATTTCGCAGCGCCTTCAGGAGGGCACTCATTACGAGATAGATGAGAAGAAACGGCAAGTCATGACCACCGAAAAAGGTGTTGCTCGTATTGAGCAGATTCTTGGTATCGAGAATATGTACGACTTTTCTAACGTCGATTTGATCCATCACCTAGATGTGGCCTTGAAGGCAAAGACCCTTTATCAGAGAGATGTCGATTACTTGGTTCGAAACGGCGAAGTAGCAATCGTTGATGAATTTACCGGCCGAGTTCTTGTCGGGCGTCGATATTCCGAGGGGCTTCATCAAGCAATAGAGGCTAAAGAGGGCGTTCGTATCAAAGAAGAGAATCAAACGCTCGCGACCATCACGATCCAGAACTACTTTCGTATGTACAAGAAGCTCGCCGGTATGACTGGTACAGCCATTACACAGCAGGGAGAATTTAAGGAGGTATACGATCTCGAAGTCCTCGAGGTGCCGACCAATCGTGACGTAATTCGAGCAGATCAGGCGGATCTCATTTACGTTGATGAGGAAGCCAAGTACGACGCACTCATCAAGGACATCACCTCACGACATGAGTACGGACAACCTGTTTTAGTCGGTACTGTCTCGATCGAGAAGTCAGAGCAAGTTTCGAATCGATTGAAGAAGATTGGGATACCCCACGAGGTGCTTAATGCCAAGCACCATGAGCGTGAGGCTCACATCATCGCTCGAGCTGGAGAATCCGGGTCGGTCACTGTCGCAACCAACATGGCTGGTCGCGGCGTTGACATCATGTTGGGAGGTAATCCCGAAGAGTTGGCAAAACAGAAGATGCGCAAGCAGGCAGTCGAACCTGGAACTGAGAAATACCAGGCTGAGTGGACGGATGTAATGGAGCAATTCAAATCTGAGGTCGAAGTTGAGAAGAAGAAGATCCTTGAGCTGGGCGGGCTTTACGTTCTAGGCACTGAACGGCACGAATCTCGCAGAATAGACAATCAGCTGCGAGGTCGTGCCGGGCGCCAAGGAGACCCTGGTAAATCCCAGTTCTATG
>CAJWGC010000129.1 GCA_913031525.1 uncultured Acidimicrobiia bacterium
GGCGGCGGCGGCGGCGGCGGCGGCGGCGGGCGCAAGCGGTACGCGACGCCGCGGCGCGCGGCGGCCGACGTCGAGGCGGCCTCGTGCGAGTACCTGCACCTGGCGTCGTACGTGCGCACGCTCAAGTGCGTCATCGCCGCGCGTAAAGGCCTGTTCGTGGCCAAAGGCGTCGAGCTGTTCCCGCCCAACCACGACTACGTCGGCGGCACGGTCGACGCGTGGTGGATGGTGCACGACGGCGGCATGCTCGTGCTGATGCTGTACCTGCTGAACCGGCACCGGGAAACGGCCGAGTAGACGTTCATCTCTTTGAACAAGAGGCGGATGAAGCGGAATGGATCGCCGCCGAAATGCAGAAGATCCATATGGAAGAAAACATTTCCTACCGAAGAATGGGAATCTTCGTCAGAAGCATACGGAGATTCATTCCAGACCTCCTTAAAGCACTAGAACGTCGGCAAATCCCATATCTTGATCTGCAGTCTGGAATGTCGGACCGACCTGCAGTCCAACTGATCTCAGACTTGGTGGTCGCTGCAACCGGAAGCGACGGCCCCGCAGAGACATCGCGCGCGACAAAGAGGATCTTGCTCGGACCGCTTTACAAGATGTCGCCAGGAATGATCCGGAGGATCGAAAAAATCCGCGCAAACACCATAGGAGGCACATGGGCTAAAGCTATCCGCGCTGCCTTACCTTCTTTGGCCAACCTGGTTGATCTTCTCGACGACCCCTACTGGGCGAAAGACCTACCCGCTGCAATTGGTCTTTTCCATGTGTGGAGCCGTCTCGCAGCAGAAATTCCCATTGTTACTGATCCAACTCGAGAGAACGAGAGAACTGACTGGGGAAATCTTTCACTAGAGCTTCATCGATGGAACGAGCGCAACCCTCTCTCCACCCTCGTCGATTATCAAAGAGCAACAGCTGAGGAAGAATTCGCAGCCAGGACCTTGTTTCCACATCAATCAGATAACAAGAGTCGTCCGACGATCGCATCACTCCACCAAAGTAAGGGCCTCGAGTTCGATTTTGTTTTCATCGCAGACGCTGTCGAAGGATCGTTTCCCGATATTCGATCGAAAGACTCCCTACTCGGTGTACGGCACTTGCTCGAATATCTACCCAAGAATGAGACTAAATACCGCGCCTTTCGATTACAGGAAGAACGACGCCTCGCATATACGGCAATGAGTCGGGCGAAGAAACGTGTGATATGGACGGCAACGACCACCAATAATTGTGGAGAAGGTCGCGGCGCGCCAAGTCGATTCCTCGATCTAGTAGCAAAACCTCAAACTCTCGAGAAAATGGCATCAGCATCGATCGACCGGTTACTTCCCATAACCCCTCGCGAAGCCGAAGGACGGTTACGGCGTCTCCTTCGGAACCCTGAAGCACGAACTCGAGACCGACTCGCTGCCCTTACCGTACTGGCTGAACACCGTGATAATCGTATGCGATATCCCCTCGAATACGTTGGCATGCGAAATCACGCTGATCAAAAAGGAATCGTTCCAGAACAACCTCTTCTATCCCCTAGCCAAGCCGAGGCCTACCTGCAATGTCCACGCCGATACGTATTGGAGCGAAGACTCCAAATTAAGCCAGGACCATCGGTTCATATGCGTTTCGGAGCATTAATCCACAAAGTACTCGAACGCACCGAAAAGAGAGCGCTCCAATCCGGTACTGCTCACGGCACCCTTGACGAGGCAATGGAAACTTATCGAGACTCTTTCACGTCCCAATCGTTCGGAGATCCACCCTTCTCCGATTCATGGTGGAAACGTGGAAAATCCATGCTCACTCGACTCTATGAAAACTGGCCTTCCTCTGGATTCGTACAGTTCATCGAGTATCCCTTAGAACTAAAAATAAATAGCACAAATTGGCACGGACGCATCGATCGCATCGAAGTCAAAGGTGATCAGATCTCTATCGTCGACTACAAGACGTCACGCTTAGCAATGAAAGTCGCTACTGCTGCCGAATCTTTGCAGCTCGGGTTTTATCTCTTGGCCCTCGAGCAAGATCCGATAATTCGTCATTCAGGAAGAGTCTCGGAAGCTGAATACTGGTATCCAGGGGCTCCTGGCCGGAGAATCGTCCGTCGTAAATTCGACATCGAGAAACTTGGCCAAGTGAAGAATCTACTGACAAAAGCTGCGTTAGGCATCACATCAGAAAACTGGACACCCCTCCCGGGTCCACAATGCGAGCGCTGCCCTCAACGTCCAATATGCCCAGCGTGGTCTCAACGTAACGGGGTAACGATATGACCAGCTACGAACGAACAGCCGAGCAACTGGCGATCATCGAATATCCGTTACTACCACTTCGAGTGGCGGCCGGCGCCGGTACAGGAAAAACAGCCACAATTGCGGACCGAATCGCCCACATCATCTCCGGCGGTATACCGCCGGAGGCTGTTTTGGGAGTGACCTTCACCAACAAAGCCGCCCAAGAACTTTCCAACCGTCTTCAATCCCAGCTACCCGCATTGGCGACTCAAGGCCGAGAGGTTGAGGTAATGACGTATCACGGGTTCGCTTACGGGATACTCCACGAATACGGAATCCAAGCCGGTATCGAACGTAGCAACGCGATAATTGGACCGGGGATTGCACGTCAGCTCTTACTCGCGAGCTTCACCGATGACTCTTACGAGCACCTCGACATGACCGCACCTTTCCAACGACTCATCGACGCCACAAATCTGGCCCAGCAACTAAGCGGCAACCTTCTCTATGCCGAGGACCTCCTTGCCTCAATCCCTGTAGATGGAGCCCCTCCATGGCCTGCGCGCAGTGAACTCGCCCGCATTGTTCGTCGATTTGAGTCTGCTAAATCCGACCATGGAGTCTTCGACTACGGCGATCTCATTCGAGATGCGCATCGATTGGTAGTAGCGAATACGTGGATTGCGACACGAATGCGAGAGCGCTACCAACTTGTTGTATTGGATGAGTATCAGGACACGGACTCGGCTCAGCGAGAACTGCTTCTCGCGGTCTTCGGATCAGACTTTCCAGTTACAGCTGTCGGAGATTCTGATCAGACCATCTATGAGTGGAGGGGAGCCTCACGGGAGAATTTCGATGGATTCGCTTCTCATTTTTCTGCCATGCACGGGCCCGTGACAGAAACACTTCCACTGACAGTGAACCACCGCTCTGGAACGTTACTCGTCGGAATTGCCCGT
>CAJWGC010000130.1 GCA_913031525.1 uncultured Acidimicrobiia bacterium
AATTAGCCGCTGCAATCGAGGCCCGACGTCCTCGATTGAGGATGCATCCGGAGTTGACGCTCTCTTAACGGCCACTGTGACTTCTTGCGACATTACGATCTCAGTCAAGCTATTTAGCGGAGGATCTTCAGAATGACCGAAACCACGAAAGTTCGGATTGCGATCGCGTCTTCTCGCGAGCTCGAGTTCGAGGTCGATGATCCCAGAGTCATGATGGAGGCTATTGAAGCCGGGTTGGATGCTGGAGACGACATTGTGTGGGTTGTCGACACCAAAGGCAATCGAATCGGGATTCGAGTGCAGAGCTTGGCTTTTGTTGAGATAGAAGACGGAGATTCTGACAGCGTTGTCGGCTTTGGATCCTAACTTTTCAGTCGAAATAGGTCTTATGGAGATGAGCTTGCCGAATCCTAGACACAGCGTTTTTCAGCTTGCCAGGCGCCTCCGGCGTCGTTCGGCTAGCCAGCGTTTCCTCAGGCGTCGGCGGTCATCTTCGGCGTACCCTCCCCAGACTCCGGCTTCTTGATTGCTTTCCAGTGCATACTGAAGACATCCTTCCTTCGCCGCGCACTGGCTGCAGATAGAGATTGCCTTCTCGATTTGTTCGAGAGCGGGACCCGTGCTCCCAGTAGGAAAGAAAAGATTGGGATCAGAGTCGCGACACGCGGACAGCTCTCGCCATTCAGTCAGGGTCAACATTTGAATCGTTTTCTCCAGAGATTTTTCAATGTGAACTATTTCACAAACGGGGGAAGTGTAAGCGCGCTACAAGTTCTTGGCAATAGTTTTTTTGTGCAGATTATTGGCCTGATATTTCTAAATATTTCACCAAAATGAGTGTCCTACGTCACGGAAAGACGGGTTACCCTGGATACTATCGAGGAGTTGAAAATTGAATATTCATAATGAACTTTCAGCCGAACTGAAAGACGCGATGCGATCGAAAGATCGACCTCGTTCCAATGTGATACGACAAGTTGAATCAGAGGTTTCTGTCGCCAAAGCCGCGCCTGGTTTCAAGGGCGAGGTTGATGATGCGCTTTATCTCACTGTGATGAAGTCCTATGTCAAGAAGATCTCCAAGGCGAGGCGAGAATATGTGGCGCTAGGTGAAAGGGGGGAAGAGCAAGCAGCAAAACTCGCCTACGAGATTGGTTATCTCTCTCGTTGGCTTCCTGATTCGCTTGATGAGGATGCCACACGCGGAATAGTCAGATCTGTAATCGATGCGCTTGGCGTCGAAGATCTAAAAATGGCTGGTCGAGTGATTGGCCAAGTCATGCAATCGGGTGAACCTGTAGATGGGGCTTTGGTGAGCCGACTAGTCCACGAAGAGTTATCCGGTTAATGGGATCATCTCGCCTAGAGGCGCTGAACCTTTTGAGAAGATGTCCGCTATTTTTGCCGGATTGATTCTTGACTGCATGGTTATAGAGTCGCGTAGTTTCATTCCCGGGATTTTCCTTAACGTGGCTGTAGTGCTGACGATGGACATTCTTGCGAAGCGCCCCAGGCAGGATTCGAACCTGCGCTCCCGGCTCCGGAGGCCGGTGCTCTATCCCCTGAGCTACTGGGGCAGGGTCCTCGTATGGTATCAACGCATCGGATTTGAACTTGCTCTGACCTATCCTCGTGGAATCCGATGTCTCTTCTATCCACACTCACCGGTATCTTCGAAGAAGCTTTCGAGGAGGCAGGGTTCGATCGCGACTACGGGATAGTCGAAATCTCGCAACGGCCTGATCTATCTCAGTTTCAATGCAACGGTGCTCTAGCAGCTGCGAAACCGTACAAGAAACCTCCTAGAAGTATTGCTCAGGATGTCGTTTCTCTAGTGGAAAGTCGACCAGAACTTGACGTAGTAACAGTCGAAGGTCCTGGATTTATCAACATCGTGCTCTCTGACGCGTTCCTGGGAAATCATATTGATCGGATGATTGCCGATCCTCGTTTGGGTGTTCCTCGCGTTTCGTCTCGGAAAGTTGTTGTCGACTACGGCGGACCCAATATCGCCAAGGAGATGCATGTCGGACATCTCCGTCCTGCGATTATTGGCGAGAGCGTGAAGCGATTGCTGCGTTTTCTAGGCCACGATGTAATTGGAGATGTTCACCTTGGAGACTGGGGATTACCAATGGGGCAGCTCATCTGCGAGTTGGAAGATCGAATGCCAGATTTGCTGTATTTCGATTCCGCATCATCTGGACCTTATCCAGCAGAGCCTCCTGTGACTGTTGAATATCTCCAGGAGATATATCCCGTCGCGTCGCGTCGTTTCCAAGAAGATTCGCGTTTCGTAGACAGAGCCCGCTGTGCCGTTGTCGAGCTCCAAGAGGGACGCCCCGGATATCGAGCGCTCTGGCAGCATTTTCATCGTGTATCTGTAGAAGCGATCAAGGAGGTTTACAACCGACTGGATGTCGAATTCGACTTGTGGAACGGAGAGAGCACTGTCAATCAACGTCTTGATCCAATGGTGGCCCGTCTTCTCGCCGGGGGCATTGCTGAAGAGAGCGATGGTGCTTTGATCATTGATGTCGCCGAGCTGGACGATCCCAAGGATGTTCCACCGTTTCTCTTACTCAAGTCTGATGGCGCCGCGCTCTATACCACATCAGACCTTGCAACAATCGAAGATCGTATCTCTCGCGGAACCGAAGTGATCATCTACGTTGTCGATGTCCGTCAATCTCTTCACTTTGAGCAGCTTTTTCGCGCTGCGCGGCGTTCTGGAATCGCCCTCGAAGATGTGGGTCTCGAACATGCCGGAAACGGAACCGTGAATGGACCGGACGGTAAACCTTTCAAAACTCGCGAAGGTGGTCTTTTACGTCTACGCGAGCTCATCGACCGAGTCGAAGAACGAGCTGAGGAGCGCTTGCAAGAGAACGATTTGGCTCAGAACTATTCGGACGATGAACGTGCTGAGATCCGGCGGGCGGTGGCGGCAGCTTCCCTGAAATTCGGCGATCTGCAGAATCATCGAACATCGAATTACGTTTTTGATATCGATAGGTTTACTGCGTTCGAGGGCAAGACAGGCCCATATCTTCTGTACGGAGGACCAAATTACTCCAGAGACCGAGCGCTTCTGCGAACTGTTGATGTCGATCTATAAGGATTTTGGCTTTGAACAAGTATTGGTCAATTTTGCCGATCGACCGCCGGTGCGCGC
>CAJWGC010000131.1 GCA_913031525.1 uncultured Acidimicrobiia bacterium
AGTGGTAGTCGCGGTAAAAACTCAGGATCTCGTCTGCTGCTTCGTCGATTTTTGTCGTATGGGTGAATAAATTTCGATCTTCAGGGGAGATCATTCCCTGATCCTCTAGTGTCCTTACAAACTTCAACCAGGAACTCCAATATCCAGTTCCATCTGCTTCGAGCAGTACGATCGGTTGTATGTCGGATTTGCCGGTCTGAATGAGTGTGAGCAGCTCGAAAGCCTCGTCCTGCGTTCCGAATCCACCGGGGAAGAGTACGAAGGCATCGGATTCCTTTATGAACATCAGCTTGCGAGTAAAGAAGTACTTAAAGTTGATCAATCGACTCTCGTGTATGTATGAATTTGCTTTTGCTTCGAACGGGAGGCGAATGTTCACCCCGAAGCTGTGATCGATCCCAGCACCGAGATTTCCTGCCTCCATAATCCCTGGTCCGGCACCGGTGATGACCATCCATTGATGTAGAGAAGCCATGTGAGAAGCGAATTCAGCGGCGAGTTGGTAATTAGAGTCGTTAGGTGTTGTGCGTGCTGAACCGAACATCGTGACTTTTCGAATGTGGCGGTATTGAGAGAAGATCAGAAACGAATATCGAAGTTCCTTGAGGGCGGCGTTGGCTAGTTTGAGGTCACCCCGGTCGGTGTCGTCTTGCATCAGCTTCAAGCCGGACACCAACATTTCAGCGATTAGGTCCTTGTCATGTTCATGGCTGGATCGAGCTCCGACGGCGTCAGCGATCAGCATTTCGAGCTGGCGGTCGAGATCTTTATCTCCCAAGCGGTAACGGCGCATAAGCTTTACGCTAATGGTTTCCCAGGTCGACCTATGCCGAAAGGAAGGACGGCGTTTTCACATCGGCGTTTTATTTCCGGAACTAGGCCCTCTTCACGACAAAAGTTTCTCTGTCATGGCGAACTGGAAGTGGGCATTTTTTGGTATCAGCTTCTTGTCGGATCTCTCCATCTGGTCGGAATGCTTTAGCGAAATCAGCCTGATTGGGTCAGACGTCTAGAGCGCGGTACCGTCCAGTCGTGATTGCGTTACCGCCTCTCATGTCGGAAGACGTCATTCGGACCAGGGTCGAGCAATTAGCGGGTCGGATTAATACCGATTACGCCAATGTCTCTGAGCTCGTCCTCGTGGGCGTTCTTACAGGATCTTTCATATTTCTTTCCGATCTTGCCCGTTTGCTCACTGTTCCTCATCGGGTCGAGTTCATTGCTGTTTCGAGCTACGGAAGCCGAGAAAGCGAAGATCCCGAGTCAGTGAGATTGCTGATGGACGTTCGTCGTTCGCTCGAAGGAGAACATGTGGTCTTGGTAGAGGACATTGTCGATACTGGCAAGACTCTGGCTTATCTCATGCGTTTACTTGAAGCACGTCGACCGGATTCCATAAAAACATGTTCTTTGCTACACAAGCCCGGAAGGACTGAGCAGGAGGTGGATATTGACTATTTGGGGTTCACTATTTCTGATTCTTGGGTCGTTGGCTACGGTTTGGACTACGCAGAGAAATACCGAACGCTCCCATACATCGCAGAGTTGCCAGTGGAGTATCGCTGAGTGTCAGGTCTTGTAGGGGTCTCCTTCAGGGCCGCGACGTACGACAGCTGACCATACGGTCTCGTAATGGTCACGGTCGAAGGAATCAATGTGAGGGAGTACGAATTCTTCCCAGGATCGGCGTAGTGGATCTTCTGAGTCACGGTAGATTCTTAAACCCGCAGGTATGCGATCCAGGACGGTTCGCAGGCTTATCGGAGTCTCGACTCTGGTACGGACATCACGCGATGTGAACGATGCGTTCACCTCAACTGTGAGGCGTGAAATTAGCTCACGATGTTCGACTCTCAGATCAGGGTGGCGACGTTCCAGCATCGTGGACACATCTTCTTGACCAGGGAAATCTTTTTCCCAGATGATCCAGCGGTCAGCAAAGGCTTTATTTAGCGTTTGAGTTCCCGCGTAATCTCGTAGGTCTGTGGGATTGAGAGTCCCGAAGACCCGTACGTCGTCACGCAGCCGAACCATCTCTCCTGTAGGGAGTTCTAACGCGCGATGCCGATCGAGCAGTCCGTGAAGTGCAAAAAGAGTCTCGGCCCCCGCGGCGTTAAGTTCAGAGAGATTGATTAGAGCCGGCCCCCGGAGAGCCCTTGTAATGTCGCCGTCCTCCCAGCGAGATTCGGTTCCGCCCTTTCCGTCTCCGTGTAATTTCACAGATCCAATTAAAGTTATATCGCGAACCTCGCCTGTGAGCGGTATTCGGTAGTAGGGAAGCTGAAGCATGGCGGCGAATTGTTCCAGATCATGGTCTTTCCCGGTTCCCATGTGGCCACGCAGCGCAAGATGCAGAGGTGTATCGGAGAACGAAGTTCGTCGTATTAGTTCCAGGTTGGCCAGTCGGTAGAGCATCCCGAGATCTACATAGTAAGGATCGGGATTCGGGATGTGATCGACGCGAATCTTATGATCGGCGAGATCCTGAGGGACTTTTGCCGTCGTGAGTTCTATTGGTTTTCCCTCACCACTAGGGTCGGAAAAAGTCACGGTTTCAGACATAGACAGCGCTCCTTGCAGTTGATTGATCGTAGGGAATTTTTTCGGATGAATGATCCCGCCAATTTTCACTTCCTATTCCGGTAATGGTTTTGAAAAGGGTGGAGCGCACACCATCAATCATGGCGCGCGTCAGCTCAGCGGGTTGCTCGACTACTTGATTGCGTGAATAAGCAGAGCTAACGGTTTGATCGCCGATTCCTATCCCGAGAACGGTGGTGCCTCCGTTCTCGGCTGCAGTCACTGAGTTGGTTAGATCCTGGACGGACCCGCGGGTCATTCCGTCCGCTAGCACTACCAAAATCCGGGTTGAAACGTTTTGCTTGGCTAGACGCTCGGCGGCATAGGAGATGTTGAATTCGTCGACGTTGGCTGCCTTGTCGAACATTGCGATCGGCGGTGCTTGCTCAGGGTTTTCTCGAACTGCCCTAGCTGCTTTCTGAGGAGTCGCAGCCATCCAAAAGAGCCCAGATAGGACATCCTCAACGTTACGCCAGCGTACGTCAAAGGGTTTAACGAGGTAATGATTTACTGTTTTAGCGAGCCTTTCAGCAGAGCTTCCCTGGGTACGA
>CAJWGC010000132.1 GCA_913031525.1 uncultured Acidimicrobiia bacterium
AACACCCAGAAGGTGCTGATTTGATCCCAAATCCAAAGGGGTCTGCTCCAGGTTTACGCATGCGCATCGAGGGTACGTGGGTGTTCGCACTACCCGGAGTTCCCGCAGAGATGGTCACGATGATGGAGGATCACGTACTGCCGTTCCTCGCGGGGGAAGCAGAAGGCAATACCGGTGTTGTTGTCAGCAAGGTGCTGAGGACTTGGGGGGAATCCGAATCGCGAATTGGGGAGATTCTCGCACATCTTTACGACAGTTCCACCAATCCTACTGTTGCTTTTCTTGCCTCTTCTGGTGAGATCAAGGTGCGGATCACTGCCAAGGCAGACTCGTCTGCCGCAGCCATGAGATTGATTGCCCCTCTCGAGCAGGAGGTCCGGTCGCACCTGGAGCACCAGGTGTTTGGCGTCGATGGGCAGACCATTGAGAAAGTAGTTCGGAAACAGTTGCTAGCGCGAAAGTGGAGCATCGCCACTGCGGAGTCAGCTACAGGAGGGTTGATCGCATCGCGTCTTGTCGGTGTGCCTGGCGCTTCCGACGTGTTCAGAGGTTCTCTCGTCGCCTACGATGAGGAAGCCAAAGTTTCTCTGCTTGGCGTCCCTAGGAACCTCTTAAATTCGGATGGAATGGTAAGCGAACGGGTGGCGCTTGCCATGGCCGAAGGTGCTGCGCGACAGCT
This sequence comes from uncultured Acidimicrobiia bacterium, assembly GCA_913031525.1. Classification (GTDB taxonomy): domain Bacteria; phylum Actinomycetota; class Acidimicrobiia; order Spongiisociales; family UBA5794; genus CAJWGC01. The sequence goes on from CAJWGC010000132.1 coordinate 680, forward strand.
GAATGCCGACGCTGCGATTGCTGTGACTGGAGCGGCAGGTCCTGCTGCGCACGGGCATCCCCCAGGGACCATGATCGTGGCTGTCCGTACTCCTGAGGATTCCCGGGCTTGGTCTCTGTCTTTTCCTGGATATCGAGATCAGGTATTGGCGTTTGCTGCAACCGCTGCCTTGCATCTCGCGAGTCTTGCTATCGCCGGGATCTGGCGACAGGCAACGACCGGTCGTATCTGGGCGCAATCAGAGAAGACCGGTGGCTGAGAAGAAGCGCCTTTTTTTTGCCGTAGTGCCCGACAACACCACTCGGTTGCTTTTAGCGGCTCATCTGAATCAATATCTTCCAGAGGGTTTACCAGGAAAAACAATTCCGGCGGGCAATTGGCATGTCACTCTTCGATTCCTTGGTTCGGTCGCCTCGATCGATTCGGATCGTGTCATTTACGAAGCTTCCCGACGGTTAGGCGGGGATAGTTTTCCGGTAAAGCTAGGCGGACTCGGCGCGTTTCCTCACTCCAGCCGGGCTGTTGTGCTTTGGGTCGGATTCGCTGTCGGTAAAGAGAAGATGGAGATATTGGCGTCACAGTGTGAGGATGCTGCGACAGCGATTGGACTCGCGGCCGAAGAGCGACCTTTTCATCCTCATCTCACGCTTGCCAGGATTCGCCCGCCTCGTGATGTAAGGAGAATAATTGAAGTGGTTCCATCTGTTGCGCTTCCTTTCAAAGTCGCAGAGGCGAGGCTTTATGAAAGTTATCTCGGCTGTGATGGCACTCGCTATACGGTAATTGAACGCTTCCCGCTCTGAAGGCTCAGCAGGATGCTCGATATCCACCAAATCGAACATGTGTTCGCTAGAATCAATAATGTCTCGAGGTAGAATTACATACGGGTGATTATACGAATGATTTTTTGTCACGATCGAGCGATACATTTCTGCAAAGACAGATAGAAGCGACGAAGGGAGCCGATATGGAGAGGGACAAAAACCTCGAGATGGCCATGTCCCAGATCGAGCGTCAATTCGGCAAGGGCGCCATCATGAAGCTCAGCGATGGGAGCGTACGGAATGTCGAGGCGATTCCCACCGGGGCGTTGTCTCTAGACCTGGCTCTCGGAATTGGCGGAGTTCCTAGAGGTCGTATCGTTGAAATTTATGGTCCAGAATCTTCTGGTAAGACAACGCTAGCGCTTCATGTCGTTGCTGAAGCTCAGAGAAACGGTGGCATCGCAGCCTTTATAGACGCCGAACACGCTCTCGATCCCGTTTATGCAAAGGCTCTCGGAGTGGACGTAGACGAGTTGCTCATTTCTCAACCAGATACTGGGGAGCAGGCTCTTGAGATCACAGACATGCTTATCCGTTCGAGTGCACTTGACGTAGTGGTTGTGGATTCAGTGGCGGCGCTGGTGCCGCGAGCTGAACTAGAAGGGGATATGGGTGACACTCATATGGGGCTCCAGGCTCGCCTCATGTCACAGGCCCTTCGAAAATTGGCCGGTACGATTAATCGTTCGGCGACCACCGCGATTTTCATCAATCAGCTTCGCGAGAAGATTGGGGTGATGTTCGGTTCTCCTGAGACGACCCCGGGAGGTCGTGCACTTAAGTTCTACTCCAGTGTTCGGATTGATGTACGGCGTATCGAGGCGATTAAGCAAGGCACGGAAAATGTGGGCAATCGTGTAAGGGCCAAGATTGCTAAAAATAAAGTGGCGCCGCCATTCCGACTGGCTGAATTCGACATCATGTTCGGTGAAGGGATTTCTCGCGAAGGCAGCCTGCTCGATGTGGCAGTTAATGAAGGCATCGTTCGTAAGGCGGGCGCCTGGTATACCTTTGACGGCGATCAACTAGGTCAGGGGAGAGAAAAGGCGAAGCATTTCCTACGAGAAAATGCTGAACTTGCAGTCCAGCTGCAGGATCGAGTGCTCCATGCCGTCGGCCTTGTTGAGGAGGAGGGGAAGCCTGACGAAAAGGCTGGGGCAGCGGACAAGCTCCCAGAATCCGAAAGCTGATTTTGCGTAAGGGTTGCTAAGAGATTTATGTAATGGCGCAGTTACGTGTCTAAGCATCCTGGAGTAGGATCTCGGGGTCGATACACACATGGCAATGGGAACAAACAGAACCTAAAAATGCAATGACAATTTGGATCAGCGCGACCTGTACAGGGGTCAGTAGATAACTGATCGCGTTATTCAGATCGTTATGCGATGTGTGCCGGGTCTCTCTGGCTCGGCTTTTTCGTTTTAAGCAATCCGAGATTGGAGCAACATGGAGCAATGGGCGGTATTCGTCCCTGTCGTCTTCGTGCGTTTAGTTGTGCCCTATGCAGTTCGGAGTGGTTCCCTAAGAAGGATGTTCCGGAAGATTCCGACGGATGAGAAAGCGATGTTTCGGGCGCGTCCGGCGATTGCATTATGAGCGCACCTACCTCA
>CAJWGC010000133.1 GCA_913031525.1 uncultured Acidimicrobiia bacterium
GGAACCAAAATTCTCAAGAGCGTCGAAGACATCCCTGAACGCATCTCGGCAATGCACAATTACTGGTTTAGAGAGAATCGCTGCAAGGTGGAGTTGATCGGTAAAGGCTCGGCGCTGATCCTCTGGAGGTGATAAATTCCGGTAGTAGTCCAGTCCACATTCACCCACCGCATCAGCGTCAGCTGCAAGAGCACTTATCCGATCTTTTTGATCGAGCCAATAGACTGCATCGTGCGGATGCAGTCCCGCAGACCATTTTGTTCTCCCTGGCATAGCTGCCGAAATCGAACGGGCGGTTAACGAATCAGCAAGATTGGTACCTGGAATAACAACCCATTCCACTCCTGCGCTCACAGCACGCGATAACAGTTCCTCCGGGGTTGGATTAGCCAAAAATAGATGGCAATGCGTGTCTACCCAGCCAGAAGAGCCGGGGGCGCTATACGTCGTCTCCACCAAATTCGACCTTGCTGAATAACGGATCGGCATCGCCCAATTCGGTTCCGATTGAAATTCCAGAACGCTCCCATCGGGGTCCTGATTCCGGCACTTCGATACCAAACTTGCTCAGTACTTGCCTCGAAGTAAACGGAAGATATGGCCCAAAAACGGCAGCTAGCCCCACGATCGCGCTCGCTGCGCTCCATAGCGTTGTAGCTGTCCGCTCAGGATCCTCGGAGGCAGTTTTCCAGGGCTGGCGAGAGCTGAGGTACTGGTTCACCTCCTGGGCGCCCGCCATAGCAGCTGATAGGCCAGCCCGTAATCGGACTTGCTCTATTAAATTCCCCACCTCAACGATGGTGCGATCAACGGCCGAGAGCAATGCTTCATCTTCATCGTCGAGTTCTCCCGGATTCGGCACTCTTCCATCAAAATAACGATTCGTCATCGACACAACCCGGTTAACTAAATTTCCCCAATTAGCGACCAGTTCTCCGTTAATTCGGCGACTGATCTCTTCGTTGTCTAGGTCAGCATCGTTATTCTCGGGAAAACTCGCCGCGACGGCGTACCGTAACGCGTCGGCTTCAAGATGCTCGAGATACCAAGCTAAAGAACGACCGACGCCCATCGACTTGGAGGCCTTTCGACCACCTACCATCAAGTATTGGTTGGCTGGCACGTCGGTCGGCAAATTCAGATCGCCATGCGCCATCAGTAACGCAGGCCAATAGACCGAATGAAAAGGTACATTGTCCTTACCTACAAAGTAGTAACTCTCTGCATCGGCCTCTTTCCACCAGGCTTTCCATGCTTCAGGCTCACCTCGTAATTGAGCCCATTCCTGCGGTGCCGAGTAATAGCCCATTAGCGCCTCCCACCAGACGTAGATGGACTTACCTGGACTCAGATCATCAAGAGGTAAGGGAATCCCCCACTCCAGGTCGCGGGTAAACGCTCGATCTTGTAGACCGCCGTCAACCATGCCTCGCGCGAAGTTCAGTACGTGAGAACGCCAACCCTTCTTGGTTTCAAGCCACTCCTGTAATGGTCCAGTGAAATCGCTCAACTTCCAGTAATAATGCTCCGTTTCACGCAACACCGGAGTCGAGTTGGACAGCTTAGATCTAGGATCGACAAGATCGACAGGGTCTAGCGTATGCCCGCAATTGTCGCATTGATCACCTCTTGCATCGGTGTGGCCGCAGTCCGGACACGTTCCCTCGATGAAGCGATCGGGAAGAAACTTGCGCTCCTGTTCATCGTAGAACTGCTCGACCGTCTTGCGGTACAAATAACCTCGCTCAAGAAGACGGAGGAAAAACTCCTGAGCAACCCGTCTGTGATTTTCGGTACCCGTCGTCGTAAAAAGATCGAACGAAATACCGAGCGTGTCCCAATATCCAAGGAACTCAGGGTGATAACGATCAACCACCTCTTGAGGAGTAACGCCTTCAGCTTCAGCCTTAACAGCAATGGGAGTCCCATGAACATCCGATCCGGAAACCATAAGAACGCGATTACCGATCGCCCGGTGGTAACGCGCGAAAATGTCCGGCGGCAAATACGCGCCGGCAATATGGCCAAGATGAAGCGGCCCTTGTGCATAGGGCCACGCCACCGCGACAAGGACATGTTTGGCATCAATCGTCACGGAAAAGGATGGTAATCGTCACCTAAAGCCTGGTTGAAGCAGATCAAATAAATAGGCCGCGCGACATGCTTTCAGCAATGCCGAACATGCTATATGATCGCTCGATCGACTCCCTAAGAGTAGAAGAGACCTGGGCAAGGAGGTACTAGGTGGATACTGGAATGACCCGCAAGATCGACGACTTGGGACGAATCGTCATTCCTGCAGAAACAAGAAGACTGCTCAACATCATCGAAGGTGACCAGCTCGCCATTGAAGTGCAGGGGGACCGCATCATTCTTCGTAAAGTCGGCGTGACAGTCGCAGTAGGCCAGCACCGGTTCGAGATCGACCGCGATACTGTTGTCGACTGGGAACGGCAATTGTCTGCAGAACTAGAGACTCAAGACTCGGAAAAAATTCGGGAGGAAATCAGTCGTCGTCTCTGTTTTTGATGACTCTCTCATAGAGAATTCGCCGTGAGACACCTGACGCCGCAGCAACTCTTCGCACTGCTTCTGACAAAGTTCGACCGTCCGCTACCAGAACATCGACTTCCGACAGCACTTCATCAATTCTCGGTGGCATTTTCACGGCACCGCGAATCACGAGTGTGAACTCGCCACGAGGTTTAGAGCCCAATCTCCAGCGTGAAATAGCTCCGGCGAGATCTCCTCGAAAAACCTCCTCGTAGACTTTCGTTAGCTCACGGCAGATCACCACTTCGCGATTCAAATCCAAAACATCGCCAAGCGTGATCAAATCAGATATCAATCGCCGAGCTACTGAGAACATGACAATGGTTCGAGTCTCCGCCATTAGCAGCTCAAGGCGCCGCGCTCTCTCTCCCCGTTTTCTCGGAAGGAATCCCTCGAACACGAATCGATCAGCAGGCAGTCCTGCTACTCCGAGAGCTGCTGTTACTGCTGAGGGTCCCGGAACAACACTCACGTCGGCACCAGCCTTCACGGCCATCTTCACCGCAGAAAGACCTGGATCAGCCACGCCTGGCATACCTGCATCACTGACA
>CAJWGC010000134.1 GCA_913031525.1 uncultured Acidimicrobiia bacterium
TGACCGACCTCAACCTTCAGGAAAATAGGATCAACGTCGAGGGCGCGAAGGCCATCGCGGCTGCGCTTCCCAGGTAAGATGCAGCGCGTCGCGCGCTTTCGAATGCTGCATTTATCGCCCACTAACTCGTCCACATTTCTTCCTCTGCTCGTTTCTTGACGGTTTGGTCAGCACCCCCCTGACCGACCTGAATCTCGCATGGAACGAGATCGGGAAGGAAGGGGCGATTGCGATCGCGGGGGCGCTTCCGAGGTACGATGCAGCGCGTCGCGCACTCGGTGAACGTGACACACATGTGAACTTTGGCCTCATCGCTGGTGGCGTCGTGACGTCAACCGCGCAGGCCGAGGCATTATTGGCCGAGGGAGCAGTGTCCTTCAAAATCTTCACTCATTCGCCTCCTCCAGATCGAGCTTCGGAGTTCATCGGACTTGCTGCAGCTGACGAAGATGAGCTGTATCGGGCCTTCGAAGCGATAGCCCCGACCGGGGCTGTAACAACTGTCCACGCTGAGAATCAGCGCCTTATCGAATACTTCTCACGAGTCGAAACTCCTTCAGGACGCCCGGCAAGACCCCCTGTCGTGGAAGCTGCTGCGGTAGCCCTTGTCGGAGCACTCGCCAAAGCAACAGATGCTCGTATCCACATTGCTCACATGACCTCAGCGCAATCCGTACAGGCTCTTCAGGGTGCACGAGCATCGGGAGTCGACATCACGGGCGAGACCTGTCCCCACTATTTAATCTTCGATGAGGCGACCATCGATCGATATGGATCGTATGTCAAGGTGGCTCCTCCTTTGAGGCCCATTGCAGATACCAAGGCCCTCTGGAAGGGGCTCGCAACCGGCGATATCCAAATCGTTGCTAGCGATCATGCCCCGTTTACTCCTGAAGAAAAGGCTGCAGCAGCGTACGTCGACGCGCCGCAGGGACTTCCTGGGGTTGAGACAATGGTGCCAGTTTTGTTAGATGCTGCGATGCAAGGAGAACTAGGTTTCGAACATGCTGTATCGCTCCTCACCGAAGCTCCGGCTCGGCGTTTTAGCCTCTATCCGCGCAAAGGCACTATCCGAGAGGGAGCAGACGCGGATCTCATAATGTGGGATCCCGAGACAACAACAACTCTTCGGATTGACTCTTTTGCTAGCAAGGCCGGAGGAGTTGGAGTTCCGTACGACGGTATGCACCTTGAAGGTCGGATCCGCCGCACGATTGTGGGGGGCAAAACCGTTCAGATCGATGGGAAAATGGTCGAAGAATTCACAGGCCAGTTCGTTGCTCCTGATCCCAGCAAGTGATTACATTCTCCTCATTTTTGATTTTGGAATGACCATCAATCGACAACGATTGGAATTTTTTCTGCGGGCCTTGGTTATTGAGCCTTTGACCACCTATAGCGGGTTCTAGCCAGCCTTCCGCAAATCCGGATGATCGCGATCGACGCGAACATGAGCAGAATCCTCTTACAGGTATCGACTAAAGAACTCGGCCTTGGAAATTAAGATATCGATAACCAGCTCTTCCCAAGGAATGGCTGAAGACTTCCGCAGAACAACCCCCCGTGAATATGCAGATGAACGAAATATTTCGATTTCATAAAACCTCGCAGAGCAGCGTTCCCTAGGAAATTCTTCAGATGAAGTTTCCATTTGGAAAATGCGATCCTTATCTGCTGTTATCCCCACGAGCGAGACTGTCAACCACTGAAGAGAAAGGCATCTCCGTCAACAAGCAAAATAAATCAGTACGGGTCGGAGTAGACATCGGCGGTACCTTTACCGATCTGATGCTTGTGTCCGACGGTGGTGACCTCCATATCGGAAAAGTCCTTACCACTGCAGATGATCCCTCTGAGGGGGTCGAATCAGTCCTAGCTGAATCCTTGGAAGCGACAGGGCTGACCGGAAGTGCCGTTCGACACCTCGTCCACGGAACCACCCTGGTCACCAACGCCATTATCGAACGTAAAGGAGCTAGAACCGCTCTCATCACAAGCGAAGGTTTTCGTGACTCAATCGAGATCGGACGTGAACACCGCTACGAGTTGTACGACCTGCTCCTCGAACACCCGAAACCTATCGTTCCTAGATATCTACGCTTCTCAGTACCACAACGAACTACGGCGGACGGTAACAAGCAAACCGAACTAGATACGGACTACCTCAAGCGCCTCGCCATTGAGCTTCAAGCGGAAGGTGTGGAAGCTGTAGCGATCTGCTTTCTCCACTCGTTCACCAACTCTGAAGCAGAAACCCAGGCTCGGGATGTCTTTGCATCCGCTGCTCCGAAAATAAGAGTATCGATCTCCTCTGAAGTAGTGCCTGAGATCGGTGAATTTGAACGAGCGTCGACAACAATCGCCAACGTCTACGTCCAGCCTCTCGCCGAACAATACTTAAACGAACTGTCTAAGAGGTTAGGCCACCTTGGATTCGATGGTCAGTTGTTTGTAATGCTTTCGAGCGGAGGTCTTGCAACTCTTGATACGTCCGTGCGATTCCCGATTCGCTTGCTCGAGTCAGGGCCGGCCGCTGGTGCGTTGGCGGCCGCAGCGGTAGGCAACGCTGTCGACATGGACGCACTTCTTTCGTTCGACATGGGCGGCACAACAGCCAAACTCAGCGTCGTTGATGGCGGCAAACCTCTGGTAACCCATGACTTTGAAGTCGACCGCCGTTATCGGTTTAAGAAGGGATCCGGGCTTCCAGTAAAAGTTCCTGTAATCGAGATGATCGAAATCGGAGCGGGCGGCGGATCCATTGCTCGGGTTGACTCTCTGGGCCTTCTCAAGGCAGGTCCAGACTCTGCCGGCGCTGACCCGGGACCAGCTTGTTACAGCCGAGGCGGCACCATGCCCACCATCACTGATGCTGACCTACTACTGGGGTATCTCGACCCTTCGTATTTCCTCGGCGGAGAGATGGAGCTCGACGTAGATGCTGCTGAAAAAGCGATCATAGAAACGATAGGAAGACCACTAGGAATGTCAGCTTCAGAAGCAGCTTGGGGGATCCATCAAATTGTCAACGAAAACATGGCCAA
>CAJWGC010000135.1 GCA_913031525.1 uncultured Acidimicrobiia bacterium
TTCCCGGCGGACGCATGGAAGCGGGCGAGGATCCGATCACCACTGCGTTGAGAGAGTCATTTGAGGAAATCGGTCTGCCCGAAAACGCAGTGCTCGATATTCTCGGTGGTCTCTCTCCGAGAACAACGCGTAACGCATTTCGTCCGATCGTTCCGGTTGTCGCACGGATCGAGCGTCCTTTCGAATTTCGTCCCGATCCATCAGAAGTCGAAGTCATCATCGAGCCAAGATTGTTCGACCTCTTGGTCGATTCCAGATGGCGCCGTAGCGAGCGGAACGGGGATGTACTGTGGTTCTACGAGTTTGATGAAGGGACACTCTGGGGCGCGACTGCGATGATGGTGCGTGAGCTACTCGATCTCATCCGTTAACCGTTGCCGCGTTCTCTTTGATGATCTTCCACAAGCGATCAACGTGCTCGGCAGCTGTTCTGGTTTGTCCGATCGAAATTCTAATGAAGAGGCGACCATCGAAAGACGACGTCGTTACGTAAGATTTTTTTGATTCGTTGATTGTGTCAACGAGTTGTCCTGTAGCTTTGTCGCCTGCTACATGTCGAAAAGACAAAAGTGAGAAATGGCGAGGCGCGATCAGTTCTAGTGACGGATGAGATTCGATCTTTTTCTCCAGCTCGGTTGCCAGTCGCACGTGTTCGCGTATGTGGTGTCGAATACCTTCTGCTCCGTATGAGCGCAGTACAAACCACAGTTTCAGGGCTCGGAATCTTCGCCCTAAGGGGACGTTCCAGTCGCGATAGTCGATCACTTCATCTGACGCACTGGCTGTATTACTCAGGTATGGAGGGAGGATTCTCATCACGTCGGTGAGCGGTGTTCGATCTGCAATAAAAAAGACTGAGCAGTCAAGGTTTGTGAACATAAGCTTGTGAGGATTGAAGACGTAGCTGTCGACTAACTCGAGGCCTTTTTGGTGATTCCGGAATTCCGGACAGATCATCGTAGACCCAGCCCAGGCCGCGTCAACGTGATGCCACATGCCGTTGTCATGTGCAATGCTCCCTATAGCGAGGACTGGGTCGACGCCACCGGTACCAGTTGTTCCGACTGTGCTATTGACGAAAACTGGTCGCAATCCTGTGTTGATGTCTCGAGTGACTGCGGCGATCAGGGCTCCAGTATCCATCGACTGATTTCCGTCGACCTTGATGGAGCGAATATGTTCGAATCCGGCGATTCTCGCACCCTTCTCTATTGACGAATGTGCTTCGCTAGAGGCGTATACCACTTGATCCGAAATGGAACCGCCTGCTCGATATCGAGCAGCGACCAGTGCTGTATGCGTAGCGTCCGATGCTGTCGATTGGATCACTCCTCCGCCAGGTCCGGCGGTTTTCCATGTAGCGGGGAGGCCCAGAAGATCTACAAGCCAGTCGAGAACATGGGATTCGATTTCAGTACATGCTGGGCTTGTCGACCACAGCATTCCTTGGATCGCTAACCCTGCAGAGGCCATTTCACCGAGGATCGATGGCGGAGATGAGTTCGCTGGGAAGAACGCGAACCATCCTGGTGACTGCCAGTGCATTATGCCGGGCATGACGATCTCGTCGAGGTCGTTCATTACTTCCTCAAAAGGTTCGGGGCGTTCGGGTGCCTTGTCAGGAAGCCGCTTTCTAATTTCGCCAGGTTCTACTTCTGGATAGATCGGAATTTCCTCGACGTGTCCAAGGTAGTTGGCGATCCAATCAACCATTTTATAGCCGTGACGGCGGAATTCTTCAGGGCTCATGTGGTAGTTCATCACAGTTTTTCTCCCTTCAGAATCCGTTTTGCTACGGGTCGTATTCCGAACTTCCAGCCGCCGACAAGGAATTCCGTTTTCTGGCGTGAATCGCCGACGCCAATTGCTGCTCGAGTAGCGTCGATATTGGATGGAGCGATATCCACTCTCTCATGCTCGCATAACTGACTTCGCCTTGCTCGTTGTCCGTTATGGAGCCACTCGCTTGGGATGATTGCGACCATGCTTTTCGTATACATCGTTGGCGATCTATGCCATCTTTGCGGCTCCGAAACCGGATCGGTAATCTTCGAATTGTTACGATCGTCACCAATTGGTGACAGGTTCAGCGCTGAGGATTTGGCCTGCGCCAGCAACGCACCGTCGGTCCCGCTTGGAGCTGGCGGCTTCTATTGAACAGTAGGAGGAACGACAGTGACGGGTGAGCGAAGGGTATTTTCTGGGGTTCAGCCCACGGGGGATATGCACATTGGCAATTACCTCGGCGCCTTCCGTAATTGGGTGGCCCTGCAAGAGGAATACGACACGATCTACTGCATCGTCGATTTTCATGCGCTGACCGTCCCCGGTGACCCAAAAGAGCTTCTAGAGAATCGGCTCGATGCTGCTCGGGTTCTCTTAGCGGTCGGTGTCGATCCTGACAGGTCGTTGTTTTACCTTCAGTCCCAAGTCCCTCAACACGCAGAGCTGTCGTGGGTTCTATCGACAATGGTTCCGACAGGGGTATTGAACCGAATGACTCAATTCAAGGAGAAGTCCAATCGAGCTGGTGAAAATCTGGGGCTGTACTCCTATCCAGTGCTTATGGCTGCCGACATCCTTCTGCATCGCGCGAATTTGGTTCCTGTTGGCGACGATCAGCGACAGCATTTAGAGATGACCCGCGATTTGGCGGAGCGTTTCAATAATCGTTTTGGTGAAGTTTTCCCTATTCCAGATGCGCTCATTCCAAAAACTTCTGCACGAGTTATGTCATTGACGGACCCGACAGCGAAGATGTCCAAGTCGGACCCCAATCGCCGCAGTCGTATCCTTCTTACCGATAGCAGCGATGTGATCCGAAAGAAAATAAAGTCGGCGGTCACTGATAGTCAGTCCGACGTTCGATATACCTGGAATGAGAAGCCCGGGATCTCGAATCTACTCGAGATCATGGCTGACTGTACGGGAACTTCAATTGAGCATCTGGTGAATGAATATGGAACTGGGGGCTATGGAAAGTTCAAAGAGGCTGTGGCCGAAGCGATAGCAGCTGA
>CAJWGC010000136.1 GCA_913031525.1 uncultured Acidimicrobiia bacterium
CTAACTGAAGTCTCTGGACCGATCCTCGGTCTTATCGGAAAAGCTGACGAAACCATCCCGGAATCTGGCGTGGCTGATGCTCGCAATGCAGCGCCTTACTCCGAGTGGGTGCTTTACGAAGACGTTGGCCGAGACTTGCTCGACGATTACCTAGAAAATTTCGATCAGCAGGTTTTCGACGATGCTATCGAGCGCATTGCCGATTTCGTTGAAACCCACTTGTCGTTCTCATGATTACGAACCTGATTATCTAAGAATTTTTGGCTAACGGTCTCGATGGAGGTACTGATGGCCAGCTCGACCGATTCCTTCGTATCGGAGGCCAGCTTTTCCGACCGCGTCGGGATCAAGGCAATTTCTTCCATCGACTACAAGCGTCCCGGCCATAGAGGCGGCTACACGTTCAAAATCCAACGATTTGTAGTCTTGCCATTCCGTGATGATGACTGCGGCATCGGCCCGGTCTGTCGCGGTGAACACATCTTTGGTCACTATGACCGAGGGAAGATTTGGCAGGCTGTGGACTACGGGGTCGTGGGCTGTCACGACCGCGCCAAGTGCTAATAGTTGTTTAGCGATGTGGATTGCTGGAGCATCTCGGATGTCATCGGTGTTGGGTTTAAACGAGAGTCCGAGAAGGGCTACTCGTCGCCCACGTAGCGCGCTCAGATGGCGCTGCAGTTTCCTAATCACTTCTCCGCGCTGGTATTCGTTGGCAGTGGAGACTGCTCTAAGGAGCGAAGGATCGTAGCCATGTTCGAGGGCTGTCGCAGTGAGGGCGGCGAGGTCTTTTCCGAAACAAGATCCACCCCATCCTAAGCCTGCTCGAAGGAACTGAGGTGAAATTCGGGTATCCATACCGAGCGCACGAGCTACCACGTCGATGTCGGCCCCGACTCGGTCGCTGATCTGAGCGATTTCGTTGATGAAACTGATCTTGGTTGCGAGAAAGGAATTAGCGGCATACTTGATGGTCTCTGCTGTCGCCAACGAAGTGGTGATCAGTCCTGGGAGGCTGCTCGCACCACGCACAAACTCTCTAGCGGGAATGGTCTGTTCAATAATTGGTCGGTAGACATCAATCAATACATCGAGATCATCCTGAGTATCGCTGCCGAGAACAATGCGATCGGGATGAAGATAATCGGAGAGAGCCGACCCTACGCGAAGAAATTCAGGGTTAGCGACACTTCCCAGTCGAACTCTGAGATTACGAGATGCCGCGGTCTTTTCGACGCGGGTACGTACCCAAGCATTGGATCCAACCGGGACGGTGCTTTTCGTGACCAGAATTCGGTCTTTGTGAATAACGTTTCCAATGGAGTCTGCTACTGCCTCGAGAGCCGTCATGTCAGGGCGTCCATCAGCCGACTCTGGAGTGCCGACGCAGAGGAATAGCACTTCACCGTGATCGACTCCGTCGGCCGTGTTGTCAGTGAAACGAAGACGGTTGGTTGAGAGCTGGTCGGCTAAGACCCGATCGAGACCTGGCTCATGAAAGGGAGCTGTTCCGTTTGATAGCGTTGCTAGCTTTTCTGGATCCGATTCGACGGCTACCACGTCGTGACCGATGAGAGCCATTGAGCCAGCGACGACCGTTCCTACGTAGCCACTACCGATGACTGTGATATTGCGCGCCACAGGCCCTCCGGGTGTTTGTTGCTGGTTCTCTTTGCCAGAAATACGCCAGGCTCAGAATTCGATTGTAAGGGTTTTGGTGGATGCTCGATGTCTTTCGAGCCGGCTATCCGGCTAGCTTGACGGCAGCAGAGGAGGACCACCGATAATGATCGAACGTGCGCTTGTCACTGGAGGTGCTGGGTTCATTGGAGCGAATCTAGTCGATCGGCTCATCGACGATGGGGCTGATGTACTTGTTATTGACGATCTCAGTTCCGGGAAATTAGATCGATTGAGCAGGGCCCGAGAGGCCCATCATGTCCAGGTTCATCAAATCGATATTCGAGACGAACGTCTGCCAGAGGTGTTGGCTCGGTTTGGCCCTGATGTTGTCTTCCATCTTGCTGCGCAGACTGATACGGAGCGTTCTTTTCAGTCCCCTGATTTTGATGCATCGGTCAACGTTGTTGGCACCGTTAACGTACTAGCCGCAGCCATAGCCTCTGGTGTCGGGCGAGTTGTGTTTGCTTCGTCTGGCGGAGCTGTTTTTGGGAAAGCTAACAAAATTCCGACACCTGAACGATCTCGTCCGGTACCGCTGTCACCGTATGGTGTTTCGAAATTAGTAGCCGACGAGTACCTTCGTTATTTCCATCGGAAAAACGGTCTTCATTACGTATCGCTTGGTTGTGCCGATGTGTACGGTCCGCGTCAAGCATCTCACGAAGAAGCAGGCATAGTGGCTTTTCTCACCAGAACGCTTCTTAGCGGTGAGCGCCCGCTTATATTCGGCGACGGTACCCAAGAGCGGGATTTCGTCTTTGTCGAGGATGTAACAGATGCCTTCGTTAGGGCGGCTGAGTATGACGGTGGCGTCTATCTCAATATCGGAACTGGCGTAGGCACATCTGTCAATGCTTTGTTTGACAAACTCTGTGAACTCACTGGAAAGCGGGTCAGGCCGCTCTATAAAGGTGCACGGGATGGCGAGATGCGATATTCGGTTCTCGATGTCGCTGCAGCAGAGAGAACGCTGGGTTGGAAGCCCTGGACTTCTCTTGATGAAGGATTGGCGCTCACTGTCGAGCACTTTGTTTCTGAGGTTGCTGGATAAGCCGCGGCGTTGGTTTCGATTGGTCGGTTTTTCTCCATAAGAGGTCCCAAGGAATGACTAGACAGACTTTACGCCCGTTTGGTGTTTCTTGTAGTAGCCAGTTTCAGGAACGCTTAAATGTTATTCGTTCTCATCTAAACAAGTCCTCTTCGGCCGGTCGTACGAGGTCGGTGGCTTGTCCGCATTCTCCAGACCATGTCAATCCGCGTACTACTGCAGCTGGGATGCCGGATGCTTTTCCCA
>CAJWGC010000137.1 GCA_913031525.1 uncultured Acidimicrobiia bacterium
AAATCGATCACTTCCGGCATCGTCATGAATCCGTCGGGATCGTCACCGTTATAGCGATATCCCGGAAGTCGACTCTGCCAATTTGGCGTCAGCAGACGAAGCGAATCCCATCGCTCTCGGCGCCACGAATTTGCCACCTCGCCACGCTCGAGAACAACGTGTTCAATCGATCGATCACTAAGGCAACTGCTGAAAGCCAGCCCAGCATGCCCTGCTCCGATAACGACCACGGGAACGCGCTCGATAATTTCCTCCGCTCGTGCGGACGTGTCTCTAATTCACCTCAACAGTGATATTCGTTGGGTTAGTGAGGACGTCGTAAACGGCAGAGCGCTTTTGTGACTGTGCAACAAGCGCCTCAATGTCTTCTTGCGAGGCATCCGCATCAATGTTGAACTGGACCTTGATGTCGTCGTAACCGTTACGGACCTCACTATCCATTCCAAGGATCCCCTGAATGTCCATTGCTCCTTGGAGATTCGCCTCAACCGAGTTCAGTTGGATCCCCCAATTCTGAGCTACTGAAGCAACGCCGGCGGTCAAGCAGCTCGCAAGTCCGACCAGAATGTACTCAATCGGCGTAATACCGATATCTTCAGCGGCAAAAACCTCCGGGTGGTCAGCATCAAAGGAAAACTCGGTCCTATGGTTCTGCTCTTCGCCAAGGCCAAAGAAGCCTTGCAAATTAGAGCGGCTATGAGTTCCGTTTTGCCACTTGCAAGATGCACGCCAAGTGAATTTCGCCGCTTGTGGTGCATCAGCGAGCGCCACGCGAGCGTCAAGCAAAGCTTGAACATTTACTCCATTGTCGATAGTTGTATCGGTCATTATGTAGACCCTCCATAGTTCCATTTTGGACTGTCCCGCACGGGAAAATCCTGAGAGTGCATATCATGAACTCTGAGCCTGCTTCGGCTTATGCCATGCAGCACCGCTCCGAAATAGTTTTTCAAAAAAAAAGACACCAAATAACCAGAGACCTGCTCTCGGGTAGATGATGTCTTTAGGAGCGCTGACAACATGCACTGTCGGCGCTCAGAGGGATCCCCCGAGAGCTGCGACAAATACACATTCGACCAGTCAGCAATGCCATCTTGTAGCAATGTACGGTCGATTTTTCACTATGTCAATATGGTTTTCTACACAATCTTCTGAGCGGCTGGAATACGCGGATCGACTTAATCTCCTCACTAAGTTTCCATGATCATTTCGATCAAACGCATGGACACCCTTCGTTCATCAAAAACCTCCTATATCTGAAACCGCCTCGAAGTCTTTCGAAGGAGACGGCGGACAATGCGGTAGCTGTCTCCCTAGCGCGATGGGGACCGCCAAACCAAAACGAGATCTCCTACGTTCGTACCTGTAGAACCACAAAACAAAGTGTCACCAATTGCATTAAGTACTGAATGCGAGTCGTTTCTCCTCAAATGATCGAGGGGATCTAATCCGATCCGTCGAGCACGATCCACAACAGAGCCGTCGCCAAAAGCTCCAGCAGCATGGGTAACACCGTCAATACCATCGGTGCCAACCGAAAGTACGACTAGGTCATCTCGTCCTTCTAACTCGAGAGATGCCGCCAGAGCGAATTCCTGATTACGACCTCCGATACCATCTCCCGTGACCGTGACAGTGGTTTCTCCTGTGTAAATAAGCATCTCGTCCGGAAAGAGCTGCTCAGCATCTTTTACTACCTGACGCGCTGTGTCCCGTGCCTCACCTGAAAGATTGTTGGACACGATCCGCGCGGATTTACCCAACCGATTGGCAGCCTCGAAAGCAGCAACAGCGGCTTGCTTTGCGTCAGCGATGACCGAGAGGGTTTGACGAATAAATACCTCACCATGAGCGGGAGTATCAGAAATTAGACCGGCAGATCCTGCTTCCAGATGCCGTAGAACCCGTACTGGCATCACACGATTCAGTTTGTACCGTTTAATCACTGCAAGCGCGTCAGTGAACGTGGTCGGATCAGGAACAGTAGGCCCTGAAGCAATGACGTCGAGTGGGTTCTCCACCACATCAGAGATGACCATCGTCACTATCGCTCCAGCGTCCTGTAAGGCCTCCGCGAGTCGGCCTCCTTTAATTGAAGAAAGATGTTTACGGACAATGTTGAGTTCGGTGATATCAGCTCCTGAGCGCAACAAAAGAGCGTTCGTATGTTGCAAATCATCCAGAGTTAACCCCATCGTCGGTAGCTCTATTAAGGACGATCCGCCTCCGGAGATGAGCACGATCGCAAGATCTTCAGCAGTCACTTCCCGAGCATGCTTCATCACAAGCTGCCCGGCAGCAAGGCTTCGATAGTCAAGCAAGGGATGACTGCCCCGATAGACTTTTAAGGAAGAAACCTCCGTGACTCTGTCGGCTACCAAAACACCGGTGAGTTCGCAATCGGGCAACATTCGCACCACGGCGCGGCCCATTCCGACGGAGGCCTTTCCGAAACCGATAACAACGACCCGGCGGTAGTCAACGAGATCCAGAGTCGCGGCCCCGACGCGCAGAACCGCGCCATCTGTCGACATAGCTCGCTCCATCACTGAATCGGGAGATACAGCCTGGATAGCATGAGTAACGATATCGAGCAGAACTCGTCGACGACCTGAATCGTGATCAAAGACCGCGGAGTCAAAATCGAGCTTCATAGCTGAACCCTCTCGCAGCAGCCCTCTTCAAGACGATCTCGCTAACAGCTTCTAGACAACCGGAAGCAGAAAAAGAACCAAAATCGCGACCAGGGAACACTCCCGATTCTATATCTGCCTCATTCGCAATGGCAGTCTACGAGTAGCGAGTACCCATGAACAGGAGACTCATACGCAGCTACGTCGGATAAGCCCGATGCAATAAAACAAACCCGAAATCCGATAGAAACCCCGGTTCGCAAAAACCAGGGCTTTCAGTAGCGGGGGCGGGATTTGAACCCGCGACCTTCGGGTTATGAGCCCGACGAGCTACCAGA
>CAJWGC010000138.1 GCA_913031525.1 uncultured Acidimicrobiia bacterium
TCACTAACCTTTCACTACAGAGTGATTGACGGTGCTTCTCCAGGATCGGTTCTTGTTGATATGACAACGAGTGAACCATCATTGGCGATTGAGATCCATACTGTTGGCGCACAGCGAGGAGTGGGCAGTGTGGACGCCCCGGTCTCCGGAGGCGATATCGGAGCTCGTAACGGCACCCTTTCGATTATGGCGGGTGGCGATGAGAACGATGTCCGGCGGGTGTGGCCCATGTTTGAGATCATGGGGTCCCTGATCGTCCACCAAGGAGGGCCAGGATCCGGTCAGCACGCAAAGATGGTTAATCAGATGCTTATTGCTCCTGCCATGATTGGAATCAGTGAGGCGCTTCTATATGCACGGCAAGCTGGTCTTGATCTCAACAAGGTCTTTAGCTCAGTCAGTGGCGGAGCAGCCGGTTCGTGGTCCTTGAGCAACCTTGGGCCCCGAGTTCTTGCTGGAGATTTCAAACCTGGTTTCTACGTCGACCATTTTGTAAAAGACATGGGTATCGCGCTTTCAGAAGCAAGCGATATGCAGCTTTCTGTGCCCGGACTTGCACTGGCGCATCAGCTCTATGTAGCTCTTCAAAGTCACGGAGGCGGGCAGGACGGAACACAGGCTCTTATAAAAATGCTTGCGCTTATGTCCGACGTTGAGTGGAAGTGAAAGAATGGATTCTGCGGTTTCCCACAGTGTAAAATCTGACCCCAACGAGCCAGATTCGTAAGGATATTTGTCCCGGCAATGTGGTTCTTTTTGGTGTTTTCTTCAGAAAAATTGAGCTCCTCAGGGGACCTGATCGAATGAATTTTGCTCGGACTTACGTTTTGTTGGCGCTGTTCATCTTGGTAGCACCAGCTTGTGGAGGAGGGAAAGGACCCGCCGAGAGCACGAACGATTCAGCTGCGGCTATGGAGACCACAGAGCTATCCGGTGGGTTGTCAGGTTCGGTCAATATTTCGGGTTCGTCGACGGTAGAACCGATTTCGGCTCTGAACGCAGAGAAATTTCGCAACGCGAACACGGGTGTGGCAATGTCGGTCGATGGGCCGGGCACGGGCGACGGGTTCCAATTGTTTTGTGCTGGTGACACAGATATCTCCAATGCATCTCGCGCTATCAAACAGCCGGAGATGGAAACATGTGCCGCGAATGGGATCGAATGGATTGAGCTGAACATTGCCATTGATGGTTTGTCGGTTGTGACATCGCTGAACAATCCACTTTCGTGTTTGGCGACTTCGGATCTGTATGCACTTTTGGGAGAAGAGAGTATCGGATTCGATAAATGGTCGGATGCCAATGAGATCGCGGTCGAATTGAGGGCTCCGAATGCGCCATATCCTGATTCTCCACTGGAAATAACGGCTCCAGGTGAAGAGTCGGGGACGTTTGATAGTTTTGTTGAATTCCTGATCGATGGAAAAGCTGGTGGTGAGGATTATTCCGATACTCGTGATGTCGAATCGGTCCGTCCCGATTACACCGCATCAGCCAACGACAACACGATTATTGAAGGTATTAGGGGTACCGATACCTCGTTGGGATGGGTTGGGTATGCTTTTTATGTGAACAATCAGGAGCGAGTGAAAGCCCTGGGGGTTGACGTCGGTGATGGTTGTGTGGAGCCTTCCGCTGCCACGATCTCAGATGGTTCGTATGCGTTCAGTCGTCCGTTGTATATCTATGTCAATGCGACAGCAGCGGCGAGCAAGCCCGAGCTAGCGTCTTTCGTGGATTTCTACCTGTCGGCTGAAGGCCTCGCGTCGGTTTCGGAGCGCGGCTATATCGAGCTCGACAACTACGACTCAGTGATTGAGAGATGGAGCACTCGTACAACTGGACGAGTTTGAATGGACTGTTAACGCCTATGGTGCAGGTAGCGGATATTCCCACTCGTACTAGAGGACGAATCGTTTAGATGACACAACTGAACGCGTCGATTGATCTGCAGGGGGACCGAACGCGCCGGCGGAGAGAGCGTGTTGTTCAGCGGGTATTCCTGGGAGCAGCGGTTTTCTCGATTCTCATCAGCGTTTCCATTGTCGGTTCGCTTGTCGGTGAGGCTTGGAATTTTGTATCGCAGGTGGAGTTTGCCTCTCTATGGGAGATTGGTTGGTTCCCTAGACGGGATATCTATGACATTCCCACCATTGTCATCGCAACTCTGGTTATAGCTGGTGTGGCGATGATCGTTGCCGCTCCTTTGGGGCTCGGAGCAGCTGTTTATCTTTCCGAATATGCCAACCCCCGAATTCGGCGGATTCTCAAACCCATCATCGAAGTGCTTGCCGGGATTCCTTCTGTCGTTCTTGGCTACTTCGCGTTGACCTTTATCGGACCTCAAATTATTCAGACGTTCTTCAACACACCGTCGCCTTTCAGCATGGCCGCGGCTGGCATAGGAGTAGGGATCGTCACTATTCCACTCGTCGCTTCCGTCTCTGAAGACTCCATGCGAGCTGTTCCGGATACACTCCGAGAAGCTTCTTACGGGCTTGGCGCCAATAAGAGTGTCACCGTCCGTAGAGTCGTATTCCCTGCAGCTATCAGCGGAATTGTCGCTTCCCTGATTCTCGGAGTGTCGAGAGCTATTGGGGAGACAATGGTGGTCTTTATGGCAGCGGGTGCTGTCGGTGGCGCTCTTCGGGAATGGAGCCCTCTCGAGACCGGCCAAACTATGACGGCAGCTATCGCCTCATTGGCCACAGGGACGGACCAAGTTGCAGGAGCAGGACTCGCCTTTCAAAGCCTATTTTTCGTAGGTGTGTTGTTGTTCTTGATGACGCTCTCTCTCAATGTGTTAAGCGAACGTTTCGTGCGCCGAGTGAGGGAAAAGTATTGACAATGACAAGTAGAGGAACCTCCTCGACTCGCGATGCGATTGCCCAGACACTCAGAGGGAGAAGAGTCTCTTTCGGCGGGATGGCATTCGAAGGTCTGTT
>CAJWGC010000139.1 GCA_913031525.1 uncultured Acidimicrobiia bacterium
GAAGCGCGGACCCATTCGGTGGTTATGAGATCGAAAACTGGAACCGTACGTTTCATCGATGCCGTTCATCGAATTAGCCGCTTACGAGAAATTTCACAGATTTACATGTAATACCCTGATCTCTATAAAGCGATCGGTCAGAGCATCCGACTTAGAACTTCAAACCGTCTATCGAACGCAGGAGCCACAACCGACCAATCAAACCTCGCCATTGCAGGTCGCAGTTCAGAAGCAATTCGCGCTGCATCGTCACGGTGTGACAATGCCCAGAGCAATTTCTCGCTCAAATCATCAAAATTCGTATACAAACAGTATGACCGATAACGCGGCGGAATTCGTTCTGGGTAAACCAAATGATCAGGAAGAACCGGAAATGCTCCTGAATAAACTGCCTCAGCAACAGAAATCCCAAAGAATTCCTGACGAGAGGTAGACACAACAATATCTGCTGCTCCGAGAAGCGCTACATACTCTTCTTCCGAGGCATACCCATAGTGCACAACACGATCTCCCATCAATGCTTTGAGATCTCGAAAACCCGTCGGATCGCTCACGAACTGCTCCCCAGCAAGTGCGAGATTGAACTGAGCTCCGGTTTTCCAGAGATCAATAAGCGCAGCAGCAAAAATGTCAGGGCCTCGGTCAAATTCCCACCGATGATTCCACAGAATCAGCGGTCGAGAGTTACGTATCGATCCAATCCCTTTGATCCGTCTTAGATCGATACCGACAGGTAGCACTTCTGATTTCTCTATGACATCTCCGATGATGCTGCCATGGGGCTCATCAGGGAAGATGTTAAGCAACGACGGAAGACTCGCGAACCACACTTCGCGATGAAAATTCGAGTTAAAAAGCACTAGATCAGCTGCTGTCATCGAAACCCAATTGGTAATCGAATACGTCGCGTCGAAATCAGCTCGAGGTGGAATTGGGTATGTGAGCTGATTCTCGTGCATGTATACAACTACGGGGGCATACCCGATGGCCTTCCTCGCTGTGCCAACGAATCTGGCAGTATCAAGCATGCTGGAGGCTACGATCAGATCGAATCTTCCCGTCTTGGCCACCGCTTGTTCAAACTGATGAGCAAGTGTTAAAAAACCACCCTGCATCCGCCACTTCCAGAAAGTCGATGGATGCGTGAACAGAGTGACATCATTGCGGGAGAACCGTGCATAACCTTCCGCGAACGCCCGGTGCGATCCTCCAAAATAAGGCTCCACCAAAGCAATCCTCATCGGTCTTACCCCGCTGCTATCGCTTCAAATGACAGCAATAGCGGCGGGGACTCACATTTCCTGCCGACCGGTTAAAGCACGTCCCAAGGTGATCTCGTCGGCATAGTCGAGATCACCTCCAACGGGTAAACCACTGGCGAGTCGAGATGCTTTTACCTCAAAAGGCTTTAGCAAGCGGGCGAGGTACAACGCGGTCGTGTCACCTTCAACAGTTGGATTAGTAGCCACGATCACCTCGCTGACATCGTCCGATTCAACCCTGTGCATCAGTTCCTTAATCCGGAGCTGATCGGGACCAACGCCCTCAATTGGTGAAATGGCTCCTCCCAAAACGTGATAGAGGCCCTGAAACTCCTGAGTTCGTTCAAGCACTGCGATGTCTTGGGCACGTTCAACGACACAAAGGAGGGTCGGATCTCGCCGATTGTCTCGGCAAATGGAACAAACCTCTTCCCCTGAGATGTTGAAACAACGGGTACAAAGTTGAATCTGGCGCCGTAAGTCAATGATGGCACGCCCCAAACGTTCTGCATCTGCTTCTTCAACATGGAGCAGATGAAAGGCCAGTCGTTGAGCGCTCTTACGGCCAACGCCAGGCAAGCGCGCTAACTCATCGATAAGACGTTGTACAGGAGGTTCAAACATCAACGCCAAACCTATACAAACTGATATTGCCAATGAGGTCTTTGGAAACTCTGTTTTTCACCAGCTCCAGCGTACCGGCCCCATGACCACAAAATGGACGCATCCTTTTAAAGCTCATTGCAAGCATCTAATCGGCAAGGATCTCTCCTCCGAAAGCTTCGACGACGAAAGCAGTCGGATCATCATTTTCGACAATCTCGGAATCATCAGGGTGAAGCAAATCTTCATCGTCGGGCGCCCTCGAGGTTTCCTCTTTCTCCAGTTCCTCTTCGCCTCTTAAGTGATAGACGACTTCTATTCCCCCGTCCAATAACGAACCGGCTATCGCTTCTATCATTTTCTTAAGATCTACATCCGCTTGGATCTGTTCGTAGTGGAATCGATACTTCGCATCCATCTCAAGAGTCACAGTCCCCCCCTCAGCGCGAGTAGGAATCGCCTCCTTCAGCCAAGCATGGCGTCGAGGCCCCGCATCATCTCGAATGCGAGCTACAACTGCAGGCCACACAGCTTCGAAGGAAGCGATATCAAGGTCTGCGTTCAAAGGAACGCGCCCGGTGGAGGATTCCAAACCATCAAACACCTCTCCGGAGGGCTCTCCGGGATTATCTACTTCTCCGTCTTGTCCGAAATCCGCTACCGCCGTCGTTACTACTTCTGATATGGATACCGAATGAGTGGTTTCTAAGGATTCAGCAGGTGGCAGAAACTCCGAGACCTCAGCGGCAGTCGATAGCTCAGTACTAGCAAGTGACCGAACTCTGGATTCGAGACGTGTAATCCGGGCATCAAAGGCCGCCACATCCGCAACCGTTTCAGGCCTCGTAAGTTGCAAAACAGCCAATTCCACGACCAGACGTTCCTCCCTGCCGTCTCGCAAATCAGCAAGTGCCTTGGCCAGTCCGTCGATAGATCGGAGCACATCTCCCGGGCTAAGCAAGGCTGCATAACGACGCCACTCCTCAAGGGTCGCTAATGGCTCGTCGGCTACTTCCTCAAG
>CAJWGC010000140.1 GCA_913031525.1 uncultured Acidimicrobiia bacterium
CTGGTGATTTCAATGAAACCTAAATCCCAGTCATGACGACTTAGGTCTCTGTTAATCGTTGGCTGTGGGTCCAGGCGGTGATGCCTCCTGCCATGTTGTGGACGTTCGTCATTCCTACTTGTTGCACAAGGGCTGCAACAACCTGGCCTGACCGATTACCGCTGTGACAGTAGAAGACAATGTTTTGGTGAGTCGGAAGGTTGGAGTACCAGGTGTTGATGTCGGACAACGGCATGAGCTTTGCATTGGCTATGCGTTCCTCGTCCCACTCGTCCTGTTCCCGCACATCGACGAGTAGCGCTCCATTGGAAACCATGAATTCAGCTTCTTCCACGTTTACAGTTGGTATGAGTTGAGCGTCCTGCATCGTCAGAATTTTAGGTCAAAAACCGCATATTATTTCAAGCGGTATTGGTTCAATCAATCGACCTGCTAACCTAAACCACGGACAATCGTCCGTTTTTGTTTATTTCTCCACGAGGTGAAGCGCCGCGTGAATGACACGCAAACCATTATCAGCGAATTTGGCACGCACGAATCGGACACAGGTTCGCCGGAGGTGCAGGTTGCTCTGCTCACTGAACGTATTAACCACCTCACTGATCATCTGAAGATCCACAAGAAAGATCATCACAGCAGAAGGGGTCTTTTGGTGATGGTGGGAAAGCGACGACGACTATTGAACTACCTCCGAAACCAGGATGCGGAGAGGTACCGATCGCTGATAGCTCGGCTTGGGCTACGACGTTAACGGTGCTCCGGAGCGGCTTTGGTCGTTTCTGTTCTTCCTGGAGGTCATATAGGAGGAGGTGAGGCAGTTCAGTTGTCAGTGGCCGATGCTCGGTACTGTCGAGTGTCGACCACTGCCAATTGGGCGCTCTCCTCCATAACAGCAAAGGAGAAAGCGTGGCAGAGACCACGGTACGCGGCCTAGTTGGCGACAAAGAGGTTGCCTTTAGCGCCGGAAAATTAGCTCAACTTGCCGACGGGTCTGTCGTTGTGACTCTGGGCGGCACACAGGTCCTCGTGACTGCGACTGGAAGTCGGCGGTTGCGCGAGGGCGCGGATTTCTTTCCGCTTACTGTAGATATCGAAGAACGTATGTACGCCGTGGGTCGGATTCCCGGCTCATTTTTCCGGCGTGAAGGGCGGGCAACAGAGAAGGCGACTCTCACCGCCAGGCTTATTGATCGGCCTCTTCGTCCGTCTTTTGCAGAGGGGTTTCGTTCGGAAACTCATGTTGTCGCGACCGTTCTTTCGGCTGATCTCATTAATCTTTACGACGTCCCTGCCCTCAATGCGGCGTCGGCCGCGTTGACGCTTAGCCCACTTCCGTTCCTTGGTCCGATTGGCGCTGTTCGACTGGGGTTGCGCGATGGGGAGTGGATCCCATTTCCGACTTTCGAGGATCTAGATGAATCCGTTTTCGAACTGATTGTTGCTGGAAAGCGCAATAGTTCGGGCGATATTGACGTAGCTATGGTCGAGGCTGGCGCTACTGAGAACGGTTATCGCCTGGTACAGGAAGGTCAAGCTCCTAGCAACGAAGACGCTGTCGCCCAGGGCCTTGAGGTAGCAAGGGGACATATAGCAACCCTGGTCGCTCTCCAAGAAGAGCTACTCGAGGCCGTTGGTCCTCCTGAAGAAGTCGATTGGCCTCTTGTCGCCGATTACGACGATGAGACATACGATCAAGTTCTTGCCGCAGCGGCTCCGAAGTTGGCATCGTTGGGGAGTATCACTGATAAGCAGGATCGTCTTGAAGCCGAAAAAGAGGCGAAGGAATCGACCATTGCTGAACTCGACGTTGCTGAAGACGATGAGGAAAAGTTGAAATCTATAAACAAGGCGTTTCGCTCAGTGCAGAAAAAGGTGATGCGAGACCGTGTTGTTTCAGAAGGCATACGCATGGACGGACGTGGACTTACTGACATCCGACCGCTCAACGTCGAGGTTGGTCTGGTGGCTGAAGCTCATGGATCGGGCCTTTTCCAGCGAGGCGAGACTCAGGTACTCAATATCACCACTCTTGGCATGCTGAGAATGGAGCAGATGCTCGACACCATCGACATAGAAGAGTCGAAGCGGTACATGCATCATTACAACATGCCGCCTTTTGCCACTGGGGAGACTGGCTGGATGCGCGGGCCGAAACGGCGTGAGATTGGACATGGAGCTCTTGCCGAAAAAGCTTTGCTGCCGGTGATTCCAACAGCAGAGGATTTTCCCTACGCTTTCCGGCTTGTGTCTGAGGTGTTGATGTCGAACGGATCGAGCTCTATGGCATCGGTATGCGGCTCTTCTCTCTCGCTCATGGACGCTGGAGTGCCGATAGCAGCACCCGTGGCAGGTATCGCTATGGGTCTCATCGCTCACGACGGCCGTTTCGTTGCCCTAACAGACATCCTCGGTGCTGAGGACGCGCTTGGAGATATGGATTTCAAAGTGGCTGGATCGAGAGACATGATTACTGCGTTGCAGCTAGATACGAAGATTGAGTCGTTGCCAACCGAAGTACTCATTGACGCGATGGGTCAGGCGCGCGACGCGCGCTTAGCCATTCTTGACGCAATGGACGATGCGATTGCGGAACCGCGTGAGGAACTCGCGCCCAGCGCTCCCAAGATCGAGGCTATCAAGATTCCCAAGGACAAGATCGGCGAGGTTATCGGTCCTAAAGGAAAGATGATTCGCCAACTTGAGGAAGAGACCGGTGCCACTCTTGAGATTGAAGATGATGGGACTGTCCGGGTTGGCGCATCCGACACCGCGTCTATGGAGCTAGCCAGAGAAAGAAT
>CAJWGC010000141.1 GCA_913031525.1 uncultured Acidimicrobiia bacterium
CCTCTTTCGGTGCGGGGCGCAGCGCTCAAGACCACCTGATCCATGATGTTCTGGTCTCCTTGACTCGAGGAAACATCCTGCCACTTCGATACATTGGGCGACCCACATTATGGGCTAGAGCCAACGCCACGGCAAAGTTCACCCGAAAAGAAAATTGAAATGTACCTGTCTAACGGCATTGTCGACGTTGAAATCCACGAGAACAATTGCCTGCCATGCACCGAGCTGCATACGACCTGCCAGAACTGGAATGACCAAAGACGGTGATAAAAGGCTAGGAATCAAATGGTCGGCTCCGTGTCCTGGGGCGCCATGGCGGTGCCGATATTTCTCATCCTCCCGTGGAACGATGGTGTCAAGCATATCGATAAGATCTACTTCGCTTCCCGAACCTGTCTCGATGATCGCGAGACCAGCTGTTGAATGCGGGACGAAAAGAGATAAATGTCCGTCACCGCGGATCGCTGCGAAGCGAGCAACCTTTCCGGTAATGTCGAAAACACCTCGCGTATGGCCCGTTTCGAGCGTGATCGTCTCAGAATCCATGATGCGACGCTACCAGCACGACAGTTACGGCAATCGGCAAAACCAATCGTGTAAGCATCGTTACCACTCTCTGCATCGTGTAATCGCTATGCCTAGGAATCCGAGAAACGGCCAGGCCAAAATACCCTCACCGAAATGACCCTATGGGATCAAATGTTCTCGCCTCGAAAAATCTCACTTACAGAAGTGTCATTGAAGATGGCGTCAACAGCACCAGCGATAAGGCTACCGATTGATAACACCGTAAGCTTGTCAAGATCACTGGCGCCGTCAGGCACCGGGAGGGTGTTAGAAATAACGACTTCGTCAATAGGCGCATCCTTGAGACGATCTACGGCTGGCTCAGAAAGAACACCATGAGTTGCAACTAGACGCACGTCAAGAGCCCCCCGTTCCATCAACAACGAAGCAGCTCCTGTAGCGGTTCCGGCTGTGTCAATCATGTCGTCAACGATGATGCAATGACGATCTTCGATATCGCCGACTATCTCGAGCGCTGCCACCACGTTACGAGCATCCGCCTCTCGACGCTTGTGAACGAAGGCGACCGGCGTGTCGAGTTGCTTTGCGTATCGGGCCGCCTCTCTGACTCGACCAGTATCTGGTGAAACCACCGTGATAGGTCCATCAGTGCTTTCTCGCAGATAGTCCACAAAAACCGGTAGAGCCGTCAGGTGATCAAAAGGCATGTCTATGAACCCCTGAATTTGTCCAGTGTGAAGGTCTACAGACACAATTCGATCCACTCCGGCAGCAACAAACAAGTCGCCCATCAGTTTCGCAGTGATTGGTTCCCGAGGCCGGCCCTTTTTGTCTTGCCGAGCATAGGAGAAGAATGGGACCACCGCTGTAATCCGTTTGGCTGAAGCCCGTTTCAGCGCATCGATCATGATGAGCTGTTCCAGTACGTGAAAATTGACCGGGTGACTGTGACTTTGGACAACAAAGCAATCGTTGCCGCGGACGCTCTCTGTATAGCGAATGTAGATCTCACCATTAGCGAAAACCGATCGCTCGACACCACCAAGAGCGGTGCCGAGGATGTTGGCTACCTCGCGGGCTAATTCTTCGTTTGATGAGCCAGAGAACACCATAAGGCGCTTACGGCTGGGAATCTCAATCACTGCGGCTCCCGGTTGTCTCTCCCTTGCTGCCGCGCAGCGTAGCCCGACACTCGTCCTGAGCCGAAACATTCCGTATCAGCTACCGATGAAATGCGACTCCGTAGGGTCGCATCTGCAGCCTGCAACTCCGCCGCACTATTAACACCTATTGCATCGGAAGCGTCTGATGGCATTGCAACGATTTTCGCGCCACTCCGAGCATATAACGCGATAACGTCGGTGAGATAACGCTCTCCCTGAGAGTTATCGACATGGACTTTCGATAATGCACTCGCGATCTTGTCAGCACGAAAAACGTAGACCGAAGTGTTGATCTCTGCAATCTTTCGTTGATCTGGCGTTGCGTCACGGTCCTCTACGATGGCTTCAACATCGCCTTCCTTGTTCCTCAGAATTCTCCCGTATCCAGATGGATCATCAACAATCGCCGTAAGAATGGTGGCAGTAGCATCGGCGTCAATATGAGCCGATAGAAGACCGTCGATCGTCACTTTGGTGACCAAAGGCATGTCCCCCGATGTGACAATCACATGGTCGTTCTCTAAGAGCTCAATGACGCCCAGACCCACTTCAGCTGCATGACCTGTACCCAGCTGAGGCCTCTGAACGACTGTGCGAACGTGATCAGGTAACACCTCCGCTACCGCTTTGGCTTGATGTCCAATTACAACAACGACATCGTCAACACTCGAGATCGCATCGAGACACCACAGGATCATTGGTCTGCCGGCGATGCAATGCAGTACCTTGGCCATGTCCGATCTCATTCGCGTTCCCTTGCCAGCCGCAAGAACGATCGCATGAATACTCATCTGCACCTCGATGGCCTATAGCTGGGGGGCCAGGACTCGAACCCGGACTGAGTGGACCAAAACCACTAGTGCTGCCAGTTACACCACCCCCCAAGAAAGGGTTGCCTTCGGCAGTACGAATTGTAGAGAGCAACTAGAACACTGCATCCTCGCGCGCTCATCCGCTGTGTGGTAGAGAAGATACGTAAAAAATACATGCTTTGAAACCTTGCAGAAAAGGTCGATCCTTCGATCCCAATCCATTCGGAATCTTCTCTATGAGACGAAAGGAGAAGCACCGATAGCCGATATCTAAATCCGGCTTTCATCCCTGGA
>CAJWGC010000142.1 GCA_913031525.1 uncultured Acidimicrobiia bacterium
TTTCCAACCTCACCTATAGCCATTTCATGATCTGAATCAAATCCAATTTGAGTGGGAAGATCAAAAGCAATCGACAAGCCGGTTTGTCCAGCTTGAAGCAACTCGTGGAATCTGGTGTTTGTTTCTTCGGCGGTGCCGAATCCGGCGTACTGCCTCATCGTCCAGGTACGGCCGAGATACATGGACTGATAAGGGCCACGCGTATAGGGGTACTCCCCTGGCTCGCTGAGTTGACTCTGAGGATCCCAACCATTGAGGTCATCAGGTCCGTACGCTCGTCGATCCTCAGATGTCACTGATCCCTCCGGGTTCGTTCCTATCATCCTGTCGAACACGAACGATGCTACCGGGAACTTTGTAAGCCCCGGCAACGTCATCTTCTTTGAAACCTCATGGACCCAAGCATCCATCTCCTCGAGAGACGCGATCGTCTCGGTAAGCGAGTTCCGGCACTCGCCGGAATCTCGATAATTATCGTCTTCAGTTCGGCCTTATTCGGCCTCTTCGGATTTCTCGAAACAAACGCAGCATTCGGCACAATCGAGAGTCTGGAGGACAAGTACATCTGCAATCCAGAGACTCTGATCCTTGATTTTCCAGATCTGTCTCAGCTCTCCGAAATCTACACTTCCGATGGAAAACTGCTCGGCAAACTAAATGAACGCAATAGCCAGCCGGTGCCTTTCGAAGAAGTGCCCAGCATCATCAAATGGGCTCTGCTGTCAGCTGAAGATGGAGGTTTCTACGACCACCAAGGAATCGATTTCAGAGCAATAGCTCGAGCAGCGCTCGACAATGTACGGAGCGGAAATTTGATCGGTGGATCCACGATCACTCAGCAACTAGTTAAACAAAACTTTTTATCGGACGAGAGAACTATCGAACGCAAAATCTGCGAAGCCGTAGTTGCTGCGGAATTGGAACGTCAATACAGCAAAGATCAAATCCTCGAGTTTTACATGAACGCCCAGTTTTTCGGAGAAAACGCCTACGGAGTGAGAGCGGCCGCACAGGAATATTGGGGCAAGGATCTCGATGATATAACCATCGCCGAAGCAGCCGCGATGGTCGTTCCAATTCGAAACCCATCCTTTTACGACATCAGAGACAACCCGGTCGGTGTGCTCGATCGGCGCAATAGGGTTATCGACAATATGGCAGAAAATGGTTTTATCACCATCGAAGACGCGGAAACAGCCAAACAGGAGCCGATGCGCCCGACCGAATCGCAAACTTTCGACCAGCCCGCTCCTCAAGTTCTCATCGCTGCTCAGCGCCAACTCCTTCAAGACAATGTAAATCGCTTCGGCCTAGGAACCACCTTTGATGAACGTAAACGAGCGATCTTTGGCTGCCCAGCTAATGACACGGAGTGTGAAGGAGGAGGAGGATTGCGCGTATATGTGACAGTAGATTTTTCAATGCAAAAAGAGGCCAACCGTATCCTGCGCGACTGGTTTCAGTATGAAGACAGCCCGACTGGCGCCATCGCAATGGTCGATAACCGAACTGGTGCAATCAAAGTAGTCGCTTCAGGCATAGAGTTCGGCGAAGACATAGAAGCCGGACAGCGCCCATACGACCTTGCGACCCAGGGAGCCCGTCAGGCCGGTTCAGCATTCAAGCCCTTTGGGCTTCTCGCCGCGCTGGAACAAGGTACGCTCGATGGACGACAGATCACCTTGAGAAGCTACTGGGACGCCACCAGCCCTCAGAAAATCGAATGCGGTGAATTCCCATGCGATACCGACGACACGCCCGATGTGTGGGAGGTACACGGAGGTAATCGAAACGGAGGCATCATCACACTAGATGAAGCAACATACCGATCAGTGAACGCTGTCTACGCCCAACTCGCGAAATCTGTAGGCCCGGAGAACATCGTCGAAGTCGCAAATCGTCTGGGTATCGAATCGACGTTGAAACCAGTTCTTTCGATCACACTCGGTACGAATGAAGTGAGCCCACTAGAGATGGCAGCCGCTTATTCGAGTATTGCAAACTTTGGCCTTAAGCGAGAGACGTACCTCATCGATAGAATCGAAGATGATGCCGGAAACGTCATCTACCGCCACACAGTAGAAGAAACGAAGGTGATGGACGAAGCTCTCGTTGCTGCGGCAGTGGGTGCAATGCGTAAGGTCGTTTCTCGCGGCACTGCAACAAGGGCCGATATCGGAAGACCCCAAGCTGGCAAGACTGGCACCACTGACGACTCTGCTGATCTGTGGTTCACGGGATTCATCCCGCAGTACACAACAGCAGTTTGGGTGGGCTATCCCGACGCTCGGACAGAACTGTCAGGATTCAAGGTGTGGTACGCCCCTCGCCAAAAGGACCAGGTGTACAAGAGCCGCGTCTTCGGCGGAACGCTAGCGGCACCAATCTGGAAACAATTCATGGAGGCGGCTTTGATCGGCCAAGGACACGGGTTCTCCTATGAAGTTAAAGAGACAGAGCACGGTTTGAGAACCATCCAGGGAACAACGTTCCAGGGCAAAGATCTCGGTCCCCAAATCCAGAATTTCCTGAGGAGCATCGGGATGAAAGGCCGGGCATGACGAGCGGCGCCGGAGTAAACGGAGATACCATTCGAAAACACGGGAATGAGGATTGTCGTCATCCTCCAGCAACTCACGGAGTTCACTGTGTTTCCATTTGCGACGGTTGATACTCCTCGGAAACCCGGACTCCTCGACACCGCGGTGATGGTTGCGAGTCGCACACAAGGAATGAAAGTAAACGGCTGGTATACCCTTCATGGC
>CAJWGC010000143.1 GCA_913031525.1 uncultured Acidimicrobiia bacterium
TTCATTGAATAACCAACTATAGTTAATACAGCCGCTACAATTGATAAATTAATTTCAATAGATAATAGAGAAAATATTCCTAAGGTAATGATCACATCCCCAGGAAGAATATATTTTTGAATGTGTTCCACTGCTTTTTCTAAAGACTCGACAGAATGGACTGAGCGATGCCCAAAATCTTTGATGGTTTGAGCGATGAGATATTGATCGATTTGATCAATGGGTTGTTCTCCAGCACGATAGACAGGACAGACAACCACGTGGTTGGCATCATTGAATGAACGACAAAAATCTTCAAAAAGATCTCGTACTCGAGTGTAGCGATGAGGTTGGAAAACAGCCCATACTCGCTTCCACCCGCCAAGTCTTCCAGCAGCAATAGTGGCAGAAATCTCTGTGGGATGATGAGCATAATCTTCCACGATTGTCACACCTTCGATCTTCGCTCTGATCTCGAAACGACGACGCACCCCGGCAAATTCGCTTAGGCCAGCCGCAACGGTCTCAGCGTCGTAACCAAGCTCGCTAAGAAGAGCAATCACCCCGGCAGCATTACGCGCGACATGGGATCCCGGCCACGGAACTGTCACGGCTATCGACCCTCCTGGCCACGACAAATCGAACGCCACTGCTCCGTTACCTTGTTCCAGACTTTCGATCTTCCATAACGAATCGGAACTGAACCCATAAGTCACAAGATCAGCTCGATGCGCGAGACGTCGTACCCCCTGATCATCAATACATCCGACAACCGGCCCTTCGACCCGATTCGCTACAAGGGAGAAAGCCTCTTCGAGAGACGAAATATTTCCGTAATAGTCGAGGTGATCTGCCTCAATGTTGGTCACCATCAACCCCTCAAAGTACAACCGCCTGAAGGTTCCAAAAGCTTCGTCGGCTTCCAGCAAAAAAATATCGCCATCACCGAGATGCGCTCCTGTGTTATAAGCAATCATCTCGCCTCCAACCAGGAACGTGGGATCCTTTTCCATGGAACGAAGAGCTGTGACTGCGAGTGCCGTCGACGTAGTTTTCCCGTGTGTCCCGGAAAAACCAACCGCCGGAAAAGCAGCCGTCATTGCATTTAGCAAATCTGGCCTACTCCATACGACAGCGTCTTTAGCCCGTGCTGCAGTGAGCTCCGGATCCACAGAAGGAACGGCGGAAGAAGCCACAACGAAAGAATCTCCATCGATTCGATCTGGTTGGTGCCCTACCCAGGTATCGATCCCGAGATCTGATAATGCATTCAAAGATCGACCTGGCTTCATATCTGAAGCCGTCACTTCATGGCCCCGCTGAAAAAGCAGCTTGGCAAGTCCACTCATACCTGATCCCCCTGCACCGACGATATGGACTTTTTCTGGAAGTTCTGAGTCCGACCACAGTGCCCTAGTCATCCGCACTCCTCAAAAGAACGGAAGCCATCTCGGCTGCTGCTCTAGGCGTCGCAACGGAAAGAGCAGCACGGCTCATCGCGACAAGGCGGGACTTATCGTTCATTAATTGTTGCACCTCATCAGGAATACGATCAGCCTCAACTTGACGAATAACTCGCGCTGCCTTCGACTCCTCCAGGAATCGAGCGTTTTCTCCCTGATGAGTGGCTTCAAGCGGAACCAGTAGGGATGGAGTGCCAGTGGCAGCAAGCTCGCTCACAGCCAGCGCTCCTGCCCGCGACAACACGACATCAGACGCAGCAAAAAACCACTCCATCTCCGGCTCATAAGCCGTCGTAATCCAGCGCAAGGATGATTCCATCGCAACTTCAGCCATATGAGTGTGGTGTAGTTCTCCAGTCAAATGAATGATCTCAAGATCATCAGGGTCGGAATCCGCTGCGATGCAAACGGTGGCGTCGTTAAGGACCTGCGCGCCAAGGCTTCCTCCCAGTACTCCCAGAACGGATCCGCGCTCGGAAAGGCCGTACCTCCTTCTCGCATCATCGCGAAGCGCCTCTCTGTCGAAATTCACTAGAGCAGAGCGCAGTGGGTTCCCAACTTCTCTACTCCGTCGAAAACGAGGAAGCGCTTCAGGAAACGCGACAAGGGTCTCTAAAGCCCATGGAGACACGAGGCGATTCGCAAGTCCTGGATACGCGTTTTGCTCATGAACGATGATCTTGGAGCCCGCTCGCCGGGCGGCGAGAGCAGCAGGAACAGCGATGTAGCCACCGAACACACAAGTAATCGTGACATCACGTGAACGCATCTCAGTTTTAATACGGTCGGCCGCTTGCCAAACCATGCGTGGCAGACTGAGATTGGACAAAGAAAGAGATCGACGTAAGCCTCGAATCTCCACTTCTACAAAATCGTAACCAGCTTCGGGAACAGTCTCTGCTTCCATTCGGCTGCCCCCGAAGAAAACAATGTCGTCTCTTTTCGTACCGGCTGCAACGAGTGCGTCAGCTACTGCGAGAGCGGGATAGACGTGGCCCCCTGTTCCTGCCGCAGCAAGGGCAACGCTCACAAAGTACCTCCCGACGAGGATTCGCGAGACCGCGCAATATTTACGAGAACACCAGCAGCAGCCAGGTTCATAATTAACGCGCTCCCTCCGCTAGAGACAAAGGGAAGTGGCACGCCGGTGATTGGAAGAACACGAGTGACGCCACCAATGTTGACAAGTGCCTGTACTGAAATCCAAGCGACGATCCCCACAGCTAGCAATCTCCCGAAAGAATCCGGAGCTCTCATGGCAATAACAACCCCAACGAATCCGAACAGCGCGAACAATGAAA
>CAJWGC010000144.1 GCA_913031525.1 uncultured Acidimicrobiia bacterium
ATTATCCACGTGCGTGTATTTCCATACATTTTGCCTCTCCTGACTGGTCCCGCGGTAAATCCGGAATTATCCACGTGCGTCCGGAATTATCCGGAACATCCCAGTCTCCTATGGAACTTTTGTGCGCAGGCTGCGGAGATCGTGCATGTCGCCTTCGCCCCTCTCACACGAAACGCTCGGTCGCGCGACTTTCGACATAAACAAAACACGATGGTTTTGACACACTTTTGTTGACAACCTTGATTTGGCTTCTTCAATGGGGATACAGTTCGAGTTTGTTGTCTAAGATTGCAGTTGGTGACGACTCTGGATTCGCCTCCATCGCAGTCGGAAAGATTGCCTCCGTGGTCGCTTCACTAACTGGAATACGAGTTGTTGACTTAACCCATTTGTGGGCTGGCCCTCTGTGCACGCGAATCCTCGTGGATCTGGGAGCAGAAGTCGTGAAAGTCGAAGCTGCGGAGAGGCCTGATGGTCTGCGACTTGTCGCGAGCGATGACTGTCGAATTCCGTCGTTCGATCGTCTCAATTGGGGCAAGAAACTGTTGGCTATCAATCTACGATACGCAGACGCGCGGAAGGTTCTTGCAGATTTGATTGCTGCATCGGACGTCGTTGTCGACAACTATGCCCCTCGGGTTGTCGACAACTGGGGATTGGGATGGGAGGTCGTGTCCAAATGGTCACGACCGATTCTATGGGTGGCGATGCCGGCTTACAGTTCTGCAGGACGTTACGGCGCCTACAGCGCTCGAGGATCTGGGTTAGAGGCTATTAGTGGTATGGCAACTTCTCGATACGACAGTGGACGGCCACATTTTTACCCTTTCCCTGTGACGGACCCTCTCTCAGGTTGGCACGCCTCCCTTGCTGTCATGGCTGGCCTGCATGAAGTAGCGGCTACAGGTAGATCGCTGAGAATCGAAGTCGCGCAGAGCGAGGTTGCTCTTCAACTCGTCGCGCTTTCGCGGATCGATGAAATGACCAGCTTGCGCGAAGCCGTGTCTTTTCCCGTACTCGACGATGTATCGCCACCGTATCGTGGTTCAGTACGTGCCACAGGAATGGATACCGCCGCGATCCTCCGTAGCCTCGGTTATAAAGACTCTTATATTCAGTGTCTTATCCAATCAGGTGCCGTTCACGTTGCAGGAGACAGCGATGGATCGTGAAGCAAAGTCCACGTTGCAGCGCAGTGGATCAGTCGCCCATCTCATAATTGAGAACCCTGCCCGGCGTAACGCGATTACCGAGAAGATGCGTGATGATATGTATTTGGCGCTTGACGCGGTGGTTCTCGATGAGTCAGTGCGCGTGCTCGTTCTGAAAGGCGCCGGCACCGACTTCAGCTCTGGGGCGGATCTAACTGAATTCGGCCGAAGTATTGATTTCTCTTTAGCTCGAACTGCTCGGGCTATGAGATCGATCTATCGGAAAGTGCTGTCCTTGCCGAAACCCACTATTGCTGCGGTATCTGGTGCGGCAATTGGCGGAGGTCTAGAACTGGCGTTGGCTTGTGATATTCGTATAGCCGAAGCTTCGTCTATTTTCGGACTCCCTGAAGTGCGGCGGGGCTTTATACCAGGAGGCGGTGGCACCCAGCTGCTCAGACAACGCACGTTGCCTTCCGGGCGTTCGGATCACGTTTTGACTGGAGAGATCGTCGGAGCCGATCAAGCATTTCGACTGGGATGGATACACGAAATCTTTCAAAATAGGAAGGAGCTCGACTGTCGAGTAGTGGAATTAGTTAACCGAATTACGACAGAAAATGAGTGCCACATCGAAGAGGTGTTGAAAACGACGAGAAGTGCTGGTGTAGGTTCCGCTCTAAGTTGGCCATTTCGATTAGGAGGGAGCACTGTATGAATCCTATGGGTCACCGATACCGCTGCACTAGCTGCAGCTCCGAGGTCATTGTTACCAAGCCAGGTGAAGGGGCAATGGGTTGTTGCGATCGTCTGATGGAAAACCTAACTCAAGCTGAACTTGACAGCTTGGAGCGAGGCGATCAGGCCAATCGGAGGCCATAGGGGTGACATTGTTCCGCCGGCTTGGATTGTTCCGCGTGCTCGAGCTTCCGGGGTGCGTTTCGGGCTCTTACGCTGGCCGTCTGTTAGCCGGTTTGGGCGCAGAGGTAGTAGTCGTTGAAATCGAAGGGATGCTGGATGAGCCAGAGCGTAGAGCCTACTTTCACTGTGGAAAGAAGTCGGTTCTCTTCAATAACGAGGAACTAGCGAGTCAGCCGCTCAACAAGGCGATTGAGAACGCTGATGTGATCTTGGCGCCATTCGGTACCGTCGATAGCTACGTGAACATGAAGGAATCAGCTGTGCTGATCATCGAACCTGAAAGTATTGGCCATCGAGACGAAATCATCATGGAAGGTACATCTATGGCACTGCGAGCGTTTTCCGGGACGTCAGCCAGGATTGACACTGATGCAAGATCCAGAGACTCCGCTTCTTCTCCTGTTCAATCAACTCCGAACGATGAGATCGAACAGATCTGGCCGCAGGGTCTGTATAGGGCTGCCGATGGTTGGATCATGGCGGGTCCAGGTCCACATTCTCGAGACACCCTATTGCGCCTGATAGCCAGTCAGGGAGGTGACGAGTTTGACTTACCGGACGCAGCTCTTGCTAAGTGGATAGCCAAACGAGAGCGAAAAGAGGTATTCCGA
>CAJWGC010000145.1 GCA_913031525.1 uncultured Acidimicrobiia bacterium
CAGCTGCAATTGACGCCGAAGCCACATCCTCTTTGTACTCGTGGCCTGGTTCCCTGAGATGCGCGTGTAGATCCACGAAGCCTGGACCTACCCAGCACCCACTGCAGTCAAGCCGCCTATCACCAGATAACCGCTCAATCCTGGGGGCAATATCGGTCACCACACCCCCGTCAATGCGCACATCTGCGCGAATTTCTTCCCGCGGCCCGGCAACAAGCCCACCCTCAAGGACTATTCCGCTCATCCCGCCATCTCGCTCCCAGCAACTGCATTACGTGACGAATGGTTTCCCGTTCCTTCGATCCAGACTCCATCTCGGCCATCTGTCTCTATCAATTGCACTGAAACTCGTTCATATGAGGATGTAGGGAGATTCTTGCCAACAAAGTCCGCTCGAATCGGAAATTCTCGATGGCCTCTGTCAACCAGAACTGCTAGGTACACAGCGGTGACTCGCCCCAGCGCTGTTAAAGCATCAAAGGCTGCCCGAATAGTTCTGCCCGTGTACAAAACGTCGTCTATGAGAACAACAGTTCGTCCCTCGACTTCGGGATCAACGTCTAGTACAACCTCAGTAAAGGAGGGACGATTGGGCAAATCGTCTCGAAATGGCGCAATGTCCAGAATGCCAGATTCAATTTCCGATCCGCTTATGCTTTCGACGGTATCTACCAGACGACGGCCAAGGACTACTCCACGGGTAGGGATTCCGAGAACGACAAGATCGGTGATATTGCTCTGACGCTCTAGTAGTTCATATGCGATCCTAGTTACGGACCGCGCGATCCCTGGACCGTCCATCACCCTGCGCACGACATCACCCTTTGGTGAATCCGCGCGCGAAGAAATCGACCATAACTACTCCTTCCTTTCCGGCCTCGCTGGAC
Source organism: uncultured Acidimicrobiia bacterium (assembly GCA_913031525.1). GTDB lineage: Bacteria > Actinomycetota > Acidimicrobiia > Spongiisociales > UBA5794 > CAJWGC01. Next base: position 888 of record CAJWGC010000145.1, read on the forward strand.
CGGACTTAAAGGTCGGCTCTGCAGAAGATAGCAGCCCAAAGACCGATCAGATCCGGAGTTAATCTTCCTGGAGCGACTTCTCAGCGAGTTTGCCCAAAACGCCATTCACAAAAGATCCACTTCGCTCGGTGGAGTACCTCTTCGCAATCTCAACCGCCTCGGAAATCACGACCCCCACCGGCGTACTTGTGTGTCGAAGCTCGTAAAGGGAAAGGCGTAGCAAGGATCGATCTACAGCCGGCATCCTCCCTATGCGCCACTTTCTCGCCGTAGCTGCAATCTCTGCATCCAGCTCAGCGCGATTTTCCCAAACACCTTCTGCCATGGCACGAGCCCTCTTATTCAACCCTTCCAAATTTAGCTCTTCGTTACCAATAGCATCCGCCGAAAACAAGGCCCTGAAGGCAGCAAATCGGGGTTCCGCTGCGCTCATGATGCGCGAGTAATGTAAGTTCGAGTTCGAGTATCAACCTTGACTACATCTTCTTCTTCTATGAAGAGCGGCACTTGGATCTTCAGGTTCGTTTCCAACGTCACCTGCTTGGTAGCGCCAGAAACACGATCACCCTTTACGCCTGGTTCGGCGTGGATAACTTTTAACTCGACTGAAGCGGGTAGCTCGACACCGATCGGGTTTCCATCGTAGAGACTCAGTCGAATGACCATTCCGTCAGAGATATAGTCAGCATCCTCGGCGATAATATCGATTGGCACTGCGAGTTGTTCGTAGGTAACCGTATTCATAAAGTGATACCCCATATCGTCTCGGTAGAGGTATTGAAAATCACTACGATCGATGATCGCCCTCGGCACGTTCTCATCGGCTCGGAACGTTCTATCGACAACCGCTCCACCTTGCAGATTCCTAAGTTTCATGCGAACGAAAGCCTTGCCTTTCCCTGGTTTCACATGTTGGTAATCGATAATCTGAAATAGCCCTTCCGGGAGGTCAAGAGCCATTCCGGGCTTGACGTCGTTCGTAGAGATCATCTGAGCAGCATATCCCTATGCGATTTTGTGAGCACTTCCCCTCCGTCTTCTGTAACGAGCACCATGTCCTCTATGCGAACTCCAAATCGTCCTGGGAGATACACACCCGGTTCGATCGTCACCACGTTTCCGACTTGGAGGATATCTCGAGATTCTTTGCTGACAGAAGGGGCCTCATGAATATCGAGTCCGACTCCGTGACCGGTCGAATGTAAAAAATACTCTTCGTATCCATGAGTTACGAGAACTTCTCGAGCAGCAAGATCGATATCTCCAGCAACCACCCCAGAGGCTACAGCAGCAATACCAGCCTTGTTGGCCTCCAGAACAGCAGAATATACCCGATTAACTTCCTCATCCGTGATGGGCAGCCAAGACACCGTCCGACTCATATCCGAGTGGTAACCCTCAACTACACACCCGTAGTCGAGTAGCAACAGACCACCTTCCAATCGATCCATGGCAGAGAGGTGATGTGGCCTAGCGGCGTTTGCCCCCATAGCGACTATCGGTGGCCAACCGGCACGACGCCCACCGTGTTGCATCATGGCTTCAATCAGATTCTCCGCTAACTCCAACTCCGTCTCGGACCTTTCAGCAAGTTCAGTCAGCATCGAAAATGCTCTGTCTCC
>CAJWGC010000146.1 GCA_913031525.1 uncultured Acidimicrobiia bacterium
AGCGGTGCGTACCCACTACGACATCAACATCTCCCGCCGCTAAATCCGATATCACTTTGCGTTGTTGGGAGGGTGTAAGAAATCGGCTCAACATCTCGATACGAATTGGGAACGATGCAAGACGTTCACTAAAAGTTACGAAGTGCTGTTGGGATAGGAGTGTCGTAGGGACAAGTACTGCGACCTGATGCCCCGATTGGACTGCCTTAAATACTGCGCGAAGCGCTACTTCAGTCTTGCCAAAACCAACATCGCCAAAGATGAGGCGGTCCATAGGGCTTGCACGCTCCATATCCTCCTTCACCATTGCGATTGCGGTGAGCTGATCCGGGGTTTCCTCGAATGGAAATCCCGCCTCGAATTCCGCTTGCCATGGAGTGTCAGGTTCCATCGGAGTTCCGCCGGAAAGTGCTCGTTCGCGGTGGAGAACGACCACTTCTTCCGCAACAACGGCAACCGCCTTACGAACCTTGGTTTGAGTAGTGGCCCAATCTGCTCCCCCCAACCGGGACAGTCGAGGGGTTTCGCCTCCCACGTAAGGTCGGACAGCAACTAGTTGATCCGTTGGTGTATAGAGTCGATCCTCACCGTGATAGGCGATCAGCAGGTAATCACGCTCAACACCAGCTATCACACGATGAACCAAGCCTTCGAAGCGACCGATGCCGTGATGGCGATGTACGACGTGAGATCCCGGAACGAGATCCCGGTAACCGTCAGTTAGCTTCTCAGAGCGCCTCTTCGCCACACGGCGGTGCGACCTTCGTCTACCAACTATTTCCCGTTCCCCAATGACTCCGAATCCAAGAGATGGTGCCAGAAAACCTCGGTGTATACCGACGTTGATAACAGAAGGATCTGCGGCCTCAAGATATTGAACAACAGGGAGTCCGGCGCCAGCCTCGTCCAGAATTGATGCAATCCGAGACGCTGCTGCTGGTCCATCCATAGCTAAAACAACGGCCACGTCTCGATGGCTCCAGTGGTTGATCGCCCCGGCAATAGACCTTGCATCACCTGGCGTCGCATTGAAACTGCTGGCCTTGAACGCTACGTCATGTGGCCGACCCGAATCAGGAGGAGCATCTAGATAAGGACGTCGATCAAGGGAATCTTCGAGAAGCAGATAAAGCGCGGGATGGGATCCGGATTCCAGTTCATCGTATCCCCATGTTTCCGCCAGCGCATCTGCAAGCTCGGATTCTTCTTGGACAAGTCTCTCGCTATGAGCCAAGCAGCGCGCCGCGTCGAAAACCAGCAACGAGGCCGAGGCTGTCTCATCGATAAAATTGGAGGCTGGGGTTAGCCAAGGAAGCCAAGACTCCATACCTGGAAACAACAATCCGGCAGAAAAGCGATCCCATGTCGAAGCAGCCCAACTGTTGGTGTGAGCAAGTGCAGCAACGCGCGATCGCATTTGATCATCGAGACGGAGTTCTCTTGCCGGAAAAACAGTCAACGAATCAACGGCATAGCGTGATCGCTGGTCGCTCACATCAAATGATCTCACTTTCTCGATTGTGTCACCCCAGAAGTTGAGGCGAAAAGGGCCTTTTCCCTGAGACGGAAAAACATCAACAATGCCACCTCGGACAGCAAATTCCCCTCTCGCCTCGACCCGATCCGTCCTGTTATAGCCAGCTGCGACGAAGCGCTCTATCAGTTCTTCGAAATCGAATTCCTCACCTGCCACCACCTTTATGGGTTCGGTGCTCGATGAAGAAACACGCTGCGTAACAGCACGAACAGACCCCACGATGACCGTGCCCGGTTTGTTTTCGCGCAAACTGTGGCGAGCCTGAGATCGTCTAGCCATGGTGGCCACATTCGGTGAAACATGTTCGAAAGGAAGTGTTTCCCACGCCGGCAGAAGATCGACCAAAGAAGTGAACAGACGAACGTCATCGACAAGTTCTTCAGCCTCGCGCTCCCCAGGAACCACCGCTATCAGTGGTCTATCTAAATGGCGAGCTGTGCCAGCCAGAAAAACGGCGCGCAGCTGCGGAGGCACGACCAATCGACCCGGAATATCGGGAACGAGATCGGCCTTATAACTCTCGAGAAGGCGGGAAAGGGGCGCCGTCACGGACGATGGAGCGTAGCGGGATTATCGACGGACACAGCT
>CAJWGC010000147.1 GCA_913031525.1 uncultured Acidimicrobiia bacterium
CTCATGCGAAGCTTCTTGCTGAACGTGGCGCTGCTGTGGTAGTGAACGATCTCGGTGGTGATGTCAGCGGCGGAGGGTCAGGAAATTCTATGGCTGACGAGGTAGTCGCTGAAATCCGATCAGCAGGTGGACGCGCGGTCGCTGAGTACTCCTCAGTGACTCGCAGCGATTCCGGAGAGCGCTTGTTAGAAAAGGCACTCGACGAATTCGGTCGTCTTGATATTCTCGTTAATAACGCCGGCATCCTTAGAGATCGTTCTTTCGCCAAGTTGGAGCCAGGAGAGATCGATTCGGTTTTGGATGTACATTTGCGCGGTGCCTTTCGGGTTACACGACCGATTTTCGCTCATATGAAGGAAAAGAATTATGGGCGAATTGTGATGACGTCCAGTGCTTCAGGAATTCTCGGGAACTTTGGTCAAGCCAATTATGGGGCTGCGAAAATGGGTCTTGTGGGTCTCTGTAACGTGCTCAAACTCGAAGCGTCCAACTATGACATAAAGGTGAACGCCATCTCACCTATTGCCCGCACTCGAATGACAGAGGGTGTTTTTGCTGATTTCATTGACAGTTTTCATCCAGAATCAGTATCACCAGTCGTGGCCTACTTCGCGTCAAGAGAATGCGAAGTGAACGGTGACGTGTGGTCGGTCGGCGGGGGACAGGTGAGCAGGTTCTTTACTGCGCTTGCTCCCGGATTCTTTAAGCATCCCGTCCACGAGGGGCCGTTGACAGTTGAGGATGTCGTTGGAAACCTTTCAGAGGTACGTTCAGAGGAGGGCTATCTCATTCCGCTTTCAGGTAATGACGAATTCGCGAAGATTTTACCGCGGCTTAAAGAGTGAACATTTCGTCGGCACCGCATGGCTCGGCGCCGAAAAGTGAATGGCGTTATTGGGCCCGTGATTTGCGGTCTCAGATCGATATCGGAACGTATTCAGAGGCAGTAATTTCTGGCCTTCGGGATTGGGAACCTTTCAAAAGTTCCACTGCCACGTTGATCTATTTGCCACTTCCAGAAGAACTTGACTTGTGGCCTCTCGTCGATCGAAGTCGAGGAGGAAATTTTTACGCAACTCGAACTCCCGATAAGGGAGGCGAGTTGACGGTGCATCGCCTTGAGAGGCCATTGCAGGTTCACCGTTTGGGGTTTGCGCAGCCGCATTCGAGTGCGCCTAAGGTCGATCCTGCTGTGTTAGACGTATTGCTGCTTCCCGGTTTAGCTTTTGATTTATGGGGGACCCGATTAGGTCGTGGAGCCGGATATTTCGATCGTCTGCTCGCAAGCGTTTCTTCTACGGCCACGCTAGTAGGTGTGACAGTATCCGATTTTGTGGTCGACCGGTTACCGCGTGAATCGCATGACGTTCCTGTTTGCTATCTATCGACCGAAGAAGGTGTAGTTAAAACTTTGGAATAGAACGGTATAGGAGATTTATTGAACACTGCTCAGGTTCTTTGCGAGTTGAGCTATTTTGGTGGGTCTACGGTTTCTGGAGGGGCACCGTTTTAGGAGCATTGTTCTCCGGTCAGATTTCGTTGCGTAGGGTATGTATCACGAGGATGGTGCCGGTCGATACAGACACTCTGGCCTGTGGAGATACGAGCTCGTTGCTGATCCCTCGGGTTGAGCCGACATCGAGCAATTCTTGATCCAGCATCCATCTAGTTCCTTGGGTGGTTACACCGGCTGCATGACCGCCTAGTGCTATCAATGACACCCAATCACCGGGGGCGCCGTTGACTGTCACATCTGATCCTGGGTGTGCAACGGCAACGATTGCTGAACCAGTGCACCATGTAGTTTTTATGCCCTCTTTGGCTTGTGCTGCAACGAGCATTGCATTACCAAGGAAGTGATCCAGACGCCCGCCAGCGCCTCCGATTACTAAGAGATCGGTGCATCCTTGCCTGACTACTTCTTGCAGGGCGAGAGCGAAGTCTGTTGCGTCTTTTTCGACGGGATGATGATGAATTTCAATTCCGGCCAGTTGGGCTCGGAACAATGTTTCCGGATCGACGGAATCCATATCTCCGATGACGATATCCACTGGAATATCGAGACTTTCAGCCT
>CAJWGC010000148.1 GCA_913031525.1 uncultured Acidimicrobiia bacterium
ATTAATAAATTATTTTTTTGATCGTTTGAAATCTACCAGCCGTGGTTATGCTTCCCTCGACTACAGTTTCCTGCGTTTCGAAGCGAGCAATCTCGTGCGGTTGGACGTGTTGATTAACGGCGATAAGGTAGACGCACTGGCCACCATTTGCCATCGGGATCAGGCTGACAATCGTGGCCGCTCCCTGACAGAGAAAATGAAAGAGATTATTCCCCGGCAAATGTTTGATGTGGCGATACAGGCAGCGGTGGGTAGTAAGGTAATTGCCCGTCAAACGGTTAAGGCCCTGCGCAAGAATGTAACGGCCAAGTGCTATGGAGGAGACATTACGAGGAAGCGCAAATTGCTAGCTCAACAGAAAGAGGGAAAGCGGAGAATGAAAATGGTCGGTCTTGTCGAGGTGCCGCAGGAGGCTTTCATTGAAGTATTGAAGGTCGACCAATGACGCTGACCGCACATTCGATACAGCTTTGTGGAAGTGTGCGTTAGATCCTCAGACTTTGTTTTCCTTGGATAACACTAGCGCCCGCTCACATCTGATAAACGCTACTACTTATCACTCTCTCCTAGAGACTGCTAAATTTCATCCATGCTTGATGACCGACGCTCCGTGGTTCTCCAGGCGCTCGTCGAGGAGTACATCAGCACTGGCGAGCCTGTCAGCTCGAAGGCGATTCTGGATCGAAGTAATCTATCGGTTTCCAGCGCTACGATTCGAAACGATCTTGCCAAGCTGGAGTCCTATGGCTTCGTGAGCCAGCCTCACACTTCGGCCGGGCGAGTTCCTACCGCCGGTGGGTATCGCTACTTCGTGGACCACTGTTCGCCGACTCGATTGAGGTCTGCTACCAGAGACCGTATTGAAGCTTTTTTCAAGGATGTTCACCAGGAATTGGGTCGGCTTTTGAAGGATACTTCGGCTTTGCTCTCGGACGTAGCGCACCTTCCCTCTGTCGTGATCGGTCCGGGCACTGGTGCTGAGGTTGTGCGCGGAGTGCACCTCGTACATCTTGGTTCGGCAGTTGTGCTCGCAGTAACCGTGACAGAGAGTGGTCAGGTTTCGCAAGAGATTGTTCGTCTTCCCTTTGATCCTGCAGATAGCGAACTTGACGAAGCAGAGCTTGTGCTCGAGAAGATCTACGTAGGTAAGTCTTTAGGGCATGCTGCTGATGATATGGCCAGGATCGACGATGGCTCTTTTTCAGAGCGCACTCGATCCGTGGTCTTCGGTGTGGCTGGAGTGCTGGGTCACAGAGAACAGAGCGCCTCGGCAATCTATGTAGGTGGGACTAGTCAGTTTGCTTCGTTGTGGCAGGATCTAGCCAACGTTTCGTCCATTCTCGGCATCCTCGAACGAGATTCGGCATTGCGAGACATGTTGGGAGATGAGGAAGGACCGACGGTACGAATTGGATCGGAACTCAACCTTGACGCTGTCGATCTCGCTGTCGTTTCGATGCCTTACGAATCCGGTGGGGGGCGAATCGGCGTCCTTGGCCCTATGAGAATGGATTATCGGCGCGCTATCAAAGTTGTTGAAGAGGTAGGCGAAGGGCTCGCAGACAGCATTGGTAACTGATGCGGGACTATTACGAGATCCTGGGAGTTCAGCGCGATGCGTCTTCCGAGGAAATCAAGAAGGCCTTTCGACATCTTGCCCGAGAGACCCACCCTGACTCCAATCCGGACGACCCGTCTGCCGAAGAACGATTTCGTGAGATCGCCGAAGCCTACGAAGTCTTGTCTGATTCTCGTCGGCGCGATGCATACGATCGAGGTGAAGAATTTGGTACGAACGATCTTTTCAGTAGCTTCGCTGGGCTAGACGAGATACTGCAGCAGTTTTTTGGCGGAGGGTTTGGGATTTCTGTGCCTGTAGGTCAATATCAAGACACAACATACGTTACCAATGGAGATGGAACCTCCAGTGGTGTGAGGGTAAATAATACTAAATGGGCATCAAGCGCTAGTATACCAAATAGCGGTGTTTCAGCTAATGGTGGG